>JADGAE010000277.1 GCA_015232165.1 Nitrospirota bacterium | reverse complement strand
GTGAAATAATGGGGTCAAGGGGACTGGTCCCCTTGCAGGGGGTTCTAAAGGGGGCGCGGTAACGTCGCTGTGCGAGCGGAGTCGCCCCAGGCTCAAATGGACAGAGTCCTTCTCCCTTTTTTCTCAAGGCGCCCACCACTTTTTTTATGCACACCACCCATATATACTTTTGCATTTTTCCCGTGAACATGTTAAACTGTACACACATAGATGATAGTCAAGAAGATACCAATAGTAGTTCGTCTGATAGACATAATGAACACAAACAATGATTTCCCTGCGATGTCTAAGACGGTGGCACTTGTTAGTAAGCAGACCTCATCTGACAGCGATGCCTCGGTAACTGAGCTTACAAACACGATCCTGGATGACTTTGCCCTGTCCAACAAGCTGCTGCGGATGGTAAACACGGCCTTTTACATCAAATATCACGGAGCGGGAAGGATCACCACGGTATCTCGTGCCGTCTACATATTGGGTTTTAGCCAAATAAGGTCCGCCGCCTCAGCCCTCATGATCTTTGAACATATCAAGAACAAGTCCCTGGCCCTGGAACTAAGGGAGGCCTTTATGGTCTCCTTTATGAGTGGTGTAATGGCAAAGGAGATGGCCCAAAAGCTGGGGATCAAAGATACGGAGGAGGCGTTTATATGCTCTATTTTTCATGACCTGGGGAAGTCGTTGATCAAATTTTACCTCCCGGATGAGCAGAGAAGAATAAGGGAAATTGCCGCTGCTCAAGATATTACCGAAGACGAGGCAGCCCCTGGTATACTAAAGACATCATACGACGTTGTCGGCATGGAGGTTGCCAAGTACTGGAACTTTTCCGATAGTATCGTATACTGCATGCACAAGGTGCCTCTGTACAAACTAACCAAACCTACGAACGAAATGGAAAGCATAAGGTCTCTGTCTATACTGTCCAATAAGTTGTGTGAACTGATAAACAAGGCAAAACCGGGTGATTGGCAAAAAACTTTAACCACCTTTAAACATCGCTTTGACATTTGTTTTAAATCTGACGAAAAAATGATAACGGACGTACTTGAAACTTCATATAATGAGATAAAATCCTATTGTGACAACTTCGGCTTTGACATGGAACATAGCCACTTTCTGCAAAACCTGGGCCTCATATTAAGAGGTCAAGATACAACCAAGGATAAAAAACATCCCGATGTCGGCGCAAAAAAACCCATGCAGATACTTGATAGTCTGCTGGATGGCGAGGAGGAAACCTCCCAGGTTTTAACCCCCGAGGACATACTTGCAAAGGGAATTCTGGAAATAGCCAACACCATGCTTGACAACTTCTCTCTAAATGACATTTTACGCATGATCCTGGAGGTTTTGTATCGTGGTATGGAATTTACACACATTGTTATCGGTATAAAGAGCTCAAAGGAATCATACATGGAAGGGCGTTTTGGTTTTGGCCAGGACATAAATAAAATGGTCAAAGGGTTCCGTTTCAAGATAGAACAGGTCTCGCAGGACGTCTTCAATATAGCGCTGGAGAAAGATTCTATCGTCCTTATCAATAACATTTATGATGTTGAGGTGCAGTCGTGCATACCCCAATGGTTACAGGCTACATTCAATCCCAAGACGTTCATTATAATACCTATTACGTTGCAAAAGACCCCCATAGCCATAATCTATGGCGATTGGACGAGCCTTGAGCAAACGGCGACAAGCCGACAACGCCTGAGATACGTTAAAACACTTAGAAATCAGGCTATGCTGGCTATAAAACATTCCATGTAAAACGGATTTACCACCCCGTCTGGTTATTGTCCTGTCTGTTCTTTTTTTGGTAGTCCTGCAGAGGTAGTGATACTGTTCTTTGGTGGTTTTTCCGGTAGCACTCCAGTCCGGCGTGGTCACATCGCTTAAGCACAGTAACAATGCCATGCTACGAAAATATAAAAGTGGCTTAAATCCTGACAACCACGGTTGATTGTGGTGCTACCCAGCGCTCAACTCTGTCAATTAATCTTAATGCCTATGTAGTTTACTCCGCTGACATAGAACAGTAGCATAAACATAGCA
>JADGAE010000276.1 GCA_015232165.1 Nitrospirota bacterium | reverse complement strand
GGTCCCCTTGCGGGGGGTTCTGAAGGGGGGCGGAGCCGCCCCTTTCTTTTTTTTTGAAACGTGCTATATATCATCACAGGATTTTTTACAACAGGAAATCCTTTACATATCATGTGCTTATATGTTATAAATAGAGATGAAACAGGAGGGAGTATGGAAAAGCAAGATGTGATATTATTAGAGTTTGAATCCCCTCGTGAGACTACTGAAAAAATAATCAACAAGGAATCAGGATATCAGAGGGCAAGAGACAGACAAATAGCACTCATGAGGAAAGGCCTGACTCTGGGTACTGATGACAAACGTTTGCCTATAAGAGAAGAACTTCATGCAAGGAGGTAAGACATTTATAGATACAAATATTCTTGTCTATGCCTATGACAAAACCTCCGGCGCTAAATGCACCAAAATAACAAAAGGTCTGTCAAATGGCCAAAATATCAGGAACACGGCAATTAAGAACCCCTTTGTGAGTTGAGGGCGCTATATGCAGATAAAGATACTCGTAGTGGATGACGAACTGAGTCTCTGTAAGACCCTGGAGATCATCCTGAAGAAGGAGGGCTATGATGTGGTGACCACACAGTTGGGTGCCCATGCGCTATCGCTCATCTACGAACAGGATTTTCATGTGATCTTCACCGACCTCAACCTGCCTGATGCTAGTGGTTTGGATATCATAACGGAGGCCAAAAAACGCATCCCCTGCCCACAGGTCATCCTTATCACGGCCTTTGCCAGCATAGAGACGGCCGTGGATGCCATCAAGCGCGGCGCCTACGACTACCTGACAAAACCCCTGTCCCCCGACAAGGTCAGGGTTACCACAAGACGGGCAATCGAAAAACTGACTCTGACCGAGCAGATAGACCACCTTCGTCAGGAGGTGAGTCAGTGCTTTGGATTTGACAACATGGTGGGCAAGAGCCAGTGCATGTACGAACTGCGAAAGACGATCCTGTACGCGGCCAAGAGCACGGGCAGCGTGGTCATAACCGGGGAGTCAGGCACGGGCAAGGAGCTTGTGGCCAGGGCCATCCATTACAACTCCAACCGGAAGGACAACCCATTTGTGCCAGTCAACTGTGCCGCCATATCAAAGGACCTCATCGAATCGGAGCTGTTTGGATACACAAAGGGGGCATTTACGGGGGCGTTGAGGGACAAGGTCGGGTTCATAGAGCTATCGGGCGGTGGCAGCCTGTTCCTGGATGAGATCGGAGAGACGGCTCCGGACTTTCAGGTCAAGCTCCTGCGGGTTATCCAGAACGGTGAGTTTAACAGGGTGGGGGAGGCATCTTTCAAGAACGTGGATACGCGTTTCATCGCCGCTACAAACAAGGACCTCAAAAAGGCCATCACGGAAGGTTCTTTCAGAGAAGACCTGTTTTACCGATTGCACGTCATCTCCATACACCTTCCCCCGTTGCGCGAGCGACGCGAGGATATCCCGCTGCTGGCCGTTTATTTCCTGAACAAGTACTTACAGAAGTACCCAGACAAGGAGATCATTGACATAGCACCGGAGACCGTTGAGGCACTGACCAACTACGATTACCCTGGAAACGTCAGGGAACTGGAAAACGCCATTGAACATGCCCTCATCTTTGGCTATGGCGATCACATTACCGTTGATGTCTTGCCTGCCACCATCTACGGGGCAAGCCGCAGCGGCAGAGAGGCCGGCAATGCTGTCAGATCAATCCCAAACTCGGGGACTATTAAACCCATGAAGATTGCAAAGTACGAGTTTGAACGCGACCTCATCACCTCGGCCCTGATACGAAGCGAAGGCAATATCTCCAAGGCGGCCAGACTCCTGGATATCCACAGGCAAAACCTCCAGCTCAAGATAAAGGAATTCAACATAGACGTTGACTCTCTTAAATGATTGCCCTGATCTAAATCTGCTATAGTAATACTATCAGAACCTTGTCCTCACAATGAATTTTCGTATCCTCTTTATATTTCACGGTAGCAAAAGAAAAAAGGGGGCGGCTCCGCCCCCCCTCAGACCTCCCCCGCAAGGGGAGGGGCGAGCCGCCCCGGGCACGAAGAAGTCC
>JADGAE010000275.1 GCA_015232165.1 Nitrospirota bacterium | reverse complement strand
TTATATCGTTGGCCAGGATCAGGTCAACCCTGGCATTAATCAGCTCTCCTGCCACAACCTCCTTCTTTGCGGCATGTGCAGCGAGAATCTTCTCCGTAATAGTCATACATGTCCTCCAAAATACTTGCAAACAAAAAATAGCTTTTTTATTTTAGCATATGGTCGAAGTTTTTATACAACACCCTTCGATTGCGTGCAATACAAAGAAAAAGTAGTTAATCAAACCGAAACGTGCTATACTGATCAGACTCTAGTTTTTCAGGGTATCAAAATTGCTTGCATACAAGAAAGAAATGGGTGGTAACATCGCTGTTACAGCAGAGCCGCCCCTTGTTTTTCATTCTTTTAGTTTTCTGCGTAGGGTACGCAGCCCGATATTGAGGAGTCTGGCTGCTTTTGAGCGGTTGCCGCCGACGGATTTGAGGGTCTCTTCGATGACGATCTCCTCGACCTGCCGCATGGGGGTGCCCAGGGGGATAAAGATACCAGTCCCATCCTTGTCATACACGGACAAGGAGTCGGGGCGTTCCTTTTCCTCGATGTGGGGCAGCACGTGCTGTGGCAGGATCAGCCTGACCTCCGGGGGCAGCAGGATAGCAACGCGCGTCATGACATTTCTAAGCTCGCGGACATTACCCTTCCAGGGCATACGCTCAATCAGGTCAATGGTGGCAGCGGATAGTGCGGGGTAGGGCGGGGCAATGTTCATTTCGGCAAAGGCTCTGGCAAGAAAAAAGAACGCCAGATAGGCAATGTCCTCGGGACGCTGACTCAACGGAGGCAGGTGGATGCGCAGGATGTTTAGGCGATAGTATAGGTCATCGCGAAACACCCCCTCTTCAACGGCCTTGTCAAGTTCCCTGCGTGTTGCCGCTATGATGCGCACGTTAAAGGACACGGGGGCATCCCCACCGACCCTGTAAAACCGGTTGTCCTCCAACACCCTCAACAACCGAACCTGCAACAGCAAGGGCATATCCCCAATCTCATCGAGCAAGAGTGTGCCGCCATCGGCCTCCTCAAACTTCCCCCTGCGCATCCTAAGTGCCCCGGTAAAGGCGCCCTTCTCATGGCCAAAAAGTTCATCCTCTATAAGTCCTTCCGGGATAGCCCCGCAGTTGACGGCCACAAATGGGCCATCCGCCCGCTTGCTCAGTACGTGCACGGCACGGGCAACCATCTCCTTGCCGGTTCCGGTCTGACCTGATATTAGGATCGTCTGGTTTGAGGCCGCCATTGCGGGCAGATTTTCCAGCGCCCGATACATGGCCGGTGAGCGAAACCGAAAGTAGGGACGCAGCCTGCTCACAATGGGGTCTATGAGCGTCAGGGCGGTACTCTTGCCGGGGTGTCTGCCAAGTCGCATCTGCACCATCCGGACAAAACGCCCGGGGTCTATATTGCTGTCGAGGTAGTCCTCAATACCGGCGCTGAACATCTCAATGGATGTCTCCACGTACTGGTCGCCTATGTAATAGAACAGTCCCGCAGGATTGACGGCTTTAAAGCCCTCAACAAGCCTCTTCCAATTGGCCTGCATCCGGTGTGCGACGGCAAGGGTAACGTCTACGTGTATCCCGGAGACTATCCCAAGCGCCTCTTGCACGTTGCCTGCCCTGTAGACCCTCCCTCCGGACTCCACAAACTGCCTCTCTATTGCGCTCAGGGAGGAAGGTGCGTCATCCACAATAAGCAACGTTATCCCCCCTAAGTCAGGCCTGTCATTGACCATATATCGCGCACCCCGTTAGGAAATAGAGAAAGAAGGGGGGCGACTCTGCTGTCACAGCGACGTTACCGCGCCCTCACTTCTTTCTTTCTCTATTGTTGAGGAGATCGTGGTGGCAGTTTCACCGCTGATACCGGCCTTTCATCTTTGCGATTAAAGAATTCGAGAAAGGGTGTAATTAAATCTATAGGGAGCGGGAAGATGATCGTGGAGTTCTTTTCAGCTGATATTTCGGTCAAGGTCTGCAGATAGCGCAGTTGAAGCGTGCCGGACTCCGATGCGATGATCTTCGCGGCATCAGCCAGTTTTTGAGCTGCCTGCTGTTCACCCTCGGCATGGATGATCTTGGCCCTGCGC
>JADGAE010000274.1 GCA_015232165.1 Nitrospirota bacterium | reverse complement strand
CATGTCTTATATTACACTTGATGCATGATAATTCACCTCCTCTACTCAAAGGTGCGCCGGCATGGTAACGGCAACGCACCCCTCATATGTCCGCAGAAGACCCGCTAAAATGCCAGTATTGACAAAGTAGATTAGATGAAGTAGACTTAGTTGTGAGTTGTGAGTTGTGAGTTGTGAGTTGTGAGTTGTGAGCGCAGGAAGCACCCCTGAAAACTGCCCCGTAACGCTCTCTCTTTTGTATTTATTCATACAGCATCGTAACACTGTGGCAGAATTTTTGTCAACATACCCACCCAAAATTTATGCACCCAAATTTTCACTGTCCTTGACAGAGGGTGCTTGATTTAATTATAATCAATATAGTATGTTTATAACAAGAACCGTCTTGTTGACTGTTGTATTATTCCTGTGCTGCGGACTTGCAATGGCCGGGGGCCGGGTCAGTGTCTATCCCCTTGCGCATTTTGCGGGGCAGGTGGGGGGGCTACTGCATGTGACAAACGTCACTACAACGGAAATTGAACCACGACCGGAGGTACGCCTCATCAAAAACCTGCGCCTTGCCCTGTCATGCAAATGAAACGTGACCCGTGCATAGAGATAGAGCAACTGTGTTTTGATTACAACGGCACCAGGGTGCTTGAAAACGTAAACCTGGACGTGGGAAGGGGCGACTACCTCGGCATCATCGGCCCCAATGGCGGCGGTAAGACCACGCTGCTGAAGCTGATCCTCGGCCTGCTCAGACCCACCAGCGGGCAGATCAGGCTCTTTGGGCAACCCGGGGAGACCTTTAACGAGCGGTTTAGGATCGGCTATGTCTCCCAACGGGCAACCCAGCAGGGACACTACTTCCCCACCACCGTCTACGAAATAACGGCCAGTGGACGCACGGCCAGAATGGGCCTGTTTGGGAGGTTCAAAAAGGCCGACCGCGACGCCATCCAACGGGCTATGATGATCACCGAAGTGGACGGCTACAGCGAACGCATTATCGGTACGCTTTCCGGTGGAGAGCGCCAGAGGGTCTTTATCGCCCGCGCGCTTGCCGGAGAACCGGACGTGCTCATCCTCGATGAACCGGTCGTGGGTGTTGACATCGTATCGCAGGAGCGGTTTTACACTTTTCTCAAGCACCTCAACAGCCAGTTTGGCATCACGATCCTCTTTGTCTCACACGACATCGGGGTCATCTCCAAGGAGGTACGCAACATCATGTGTCTGAACAAACGCCTGTTCTGTCACGGCCCACCCAACGATTTTACACACGACCAGTTAATCGAAGAGGCCTACGGCAGAAAGGTCAACTCCCTCAGTCATCAACACTAAGGCAAGGCAGGGTTACTATTTGAGGCGGATTAAAGATAAGGAGACATTATGAGCTTACTAAGCATGGACAAGACAAAGGGCTTGATAGCCCCATATTTTAAGGGCAAGTTGTCGCCCAACGTCTATGCCGGCAGGCTCAAGGGACACCTTGAGTACATCATCATCCACTATACTGTTGGAGTTAGCTTTAAGGGTGTTGTTGATTTCTTCATGACACCTGAAAAGACATCCGCGCACTTTGTCGTTGATCGTGATGGTGCCATGGAGCAGATTGTTTCACTCAATGATGCCGCCTGGCATGCCGGTAAAAGCTCCTGGGGTGGACACAACGGGCTAAACAGTTACTCGGCAGGCATTGAGATTATAAACGCCGGGTACGTGAGAAAGACCCCGGATGGCTCCTATCACAACGAACTCAATCAACCGGTTGAGGCAGAGGACGTCCTGGAGGCAACCCACAAACATGAAAAAGCCAAACGGCTCTGGATGCACTATCCCGATGCCCAGATAGAAGCGGTGCTTGACCTGTGCCGATTCATAAAACAACACTATCCTTTCATCAAGGATGTCCTTGGGCATGACGACATTGCACCAGGAAGGAAACTTGACCCAGGCCCATTGTTTCCACTGGCCGATTTACGGTCAAAACTATTCTGAACGTTAGGTATATAATTGAAATATTGTAAGCATAAACTGTGTATAAGGCATAATGGGGTCAAGGGGACTGGTCCCCTTGCAGGGGAGGTCAAGGAGGGGGCG
>JADGAE010000273.1 GCA_015232165.1 Nitrospirota bacterium | reverse complement strand
TTGAGCCAGGGGCGGCTCGCCCCTTCTCCCTCAGACCCTCATCCTGCAAGGGGACCAGTCCCCTTGACCCCATAATCTTACCCATGACTTTTTTATGCACCCGCTCTAAAAAATACTTGTCATACGATTAAACAATTTATTATACTACCATGAAACGAGACACTTAGGAAGGTGAGATGTTATCAAAGGTGATAAGTGCGACGATCTATGGGGTAAATGCCTATCTTATAGATGTTGAGGTTGATATATCGGCAAGGGGGATGCCGTATTTCTCCATTGTGGGCTTGCCGGATACCTCAGTCAAGGAGAGCAAGGACAGGGTACGTGCTGCTCTCAAAAACGTTGGATTTAGCTTTCCCCTCAAACACATAACCGTCAACCTCTCACCGGCCGATCTGCGGAAGGAGGGGTCGTCGTTTGACCTCCCCCTGGCCGTTGGCATATTGGCCTCGGAAGGCGTGATTGCAGCAGGGACACAAAGCAATTATCTAATCGCCGGTGAACTGTCTCTGGATGGCACAATAAAACCGATCAGAGGCACACTCTCCATGGCCATAGCCGCACGGGATAATAAACTCTCTGGTATAATCCTCCCCTACGAAAACGCCAAGGAGGCATCCGTGGTCAACGGCCTGGCAGTCTACGGGATGAGAACGATTGTTGATCTGGTGGGGTTTCTTGGCAAGAGCAATGGAGTTGAGCCGTTTGTGACGGATTTATCAAAGGTCATAGACGAGTACTCCAGCTACGAGGAGGACTACTGCGACGTCAAGGGTCAGGAACATGCAAAGCGTGCCATCGAGGTGGCCGCCTCCGGAGGACACAACGTCCTGATGATAGGCCCCCCGGGGTCAGGCAAGACGATGCTCGCCCGACGATTGCCTACCATAATGCCGCTTATGACTTTTGAGGAATCCATCGAAACGACCAAGATACACAGTGTCTCGGGATATCTCAAAAGCGATGTCCCTATCATAGCCAGGCGTCCATTTCGCTGTCCGCATCACACGATTTCGGATGTTGCCCTCATAGGCGGCGGTCAATCGCCCAGGCCGGGGGAGGTATCGTTGTCGCACAACGGGGTGTTGTTCCTGGACGAGCTGCCGGAGTTCAAGCGCAACGTCCTGGAGGTGCTGCGTCAACCCATCGAAAACTCGGAGGTCACCATAGCGCGTTCGGCGGCGACCATAAGCTATCCGGCGTCGTTTATGCTGGTTGCAGCGATGAATCCCTGTCCCTGCGGCTATCTAAACGACACCAGGCGGCAGTGCACATGTTCAACGGCGGCAGTTCACAGGTACAGGGCGAAGATATCCGGCCCGCTGCTGGACCGTATCGACATCCACATCGACGTCCCGGCCCTGCCCCCGCATGAGCTGTCATCCGTCAAGGGGGCCGAGACATCCGCTGATATCCGCAAGCGTGTGATTGCCGCAAGGACAATACAGTTAGAAAGGTTCAAAAAAGACCACATATACACAAACAGTCAGATGAAACCCCGGCATATCAAGAAGTACTGCGCCCTGGATACCGAGGCTCAAAGCCTCATCAACTCGGCAATGGAACACCTGGGACTCTCCGCCCGCGCCTACACAAGGATACTCAAGGTGTCAAGGACCATAGCAGACCTTCAGGGTAGCGACCGGATACAACCCCATCACCTCTCAGAGGCCATACAGTACAGAAGCCTCGACAGAGAGACGATATAGTGAGAATTATAGATTACCGTGAAAATACATTTTCATGTATCCTCTTTAAAAAGCAGGGTAATTTTTATTTCACGCTTATAGCGCGTTTCGATTGCGTGCAATACAAAGAACAAGGAGGGCGACTCCGCCCGCACGGCGGGTGTTGCCGCACCCCCTCCTTGACCTCCCCCGCAAGGGGACCAGTCCCCTTGACCCCGTAAAATGCCACATATCTTGTATTTAATCCAATCGAAATATGCTATATAAGGCATGGATTCCTGATTTCGCAGGAATGACAGTTACAGCCGTTTTTCAAGTGTGTCATTCTTGGCTTGACCAAGAATCCAGAATGCGTAAAAAGGGATTGTCTGAACTATGATTACACAGATTAAAGGATTTACAGGAAAAAGGAATAGGGCATTCTTTAACATA
>JADGAE010000008.1 GCA_015232165.1 Nitrospirota bacterium | reverse complement strand
CGTTTTTGAAGAAGACGTTTATCAAGGAAGGCCCGTGGTTGAGTCTTGGTGCCGGTCTGACGGAGGCCGGATTAAAGTTTGCCTGCTACTTTGACGACGTCTCCTGTACCATATCCCTGGAGGTAGCCGATATTGCTGCCCATGAACATGAGGTCGGTACCAATCTCCCCAAGGCCGTCCCCGCCATTGACGTAAAGGCCAACTACCACCTGGATGCCAAAGAGGCCGAGCTTAAAAGGCTCAAGACCTTTATCCTCAGTTGGCAGACCTGGTTTGAAAAGCTCGTTGTCTTTCTTGACGAGGTCTTTGGCATCGTCTGAGGGCAGAAGAGTATAAGTAGCTATAACAACAGAAGAAAAGAAGGAGGGCAGCTCCGCCACCTCCTCAGACCTCCCCCGCAAGGAGACCAGTCCCCTTGACCCCCATTAAAGCGCCGTGAATTTTGTAGTTAATCCAATCGAAACGTGCTATATAATGATGTTACACGAAACAATAACAAATAAGCAAGTAGAAATACCTTGCCGTGGATGGGGAAACCAGCATCCCCTAGCTCAAATTGGAAAAAAAACCCCTCCACTGTTCTACAGCAAGCTATAAGATTGAACCCAACCTATCTGACCCTCTGGACGTCGGCCCCGAGTCTGGATATCTTGTCTTCTATTTTTTCGTAGCCCCTGTCCAGATGATATATCCTGTCAATGATGGTTTCCCCTTCGGCGGCCAACGCACCTACAACCAACGATGCACTTGCCCGCAGGTCGGTCGCCATAACGGGGGCACCAACAAGACGCTTTACACCGCGCACCGTTGCGACGTTGTCTTCAGTTTCGATGTTTGCTCCCATGCGCCTTAGCTCTGCCACGTGCATGAACCTGTTTTCAAAGATCGTCTCCCTGACGATACTCGTGCCATCGGCAACGCTCATCAGGGCTATAAACTGCGCCTGCATATCGGTGGGAAAACCCGGGTATGGCATCGTCTTGACATCCGCGCATTGCAAACGCCCCGGTGCCCTGACCCTCAACCCCTCAGCCTCTTCCGTTACGAGTATGCCGGTCTCCTGGAGTTTATCAATCACGGCCGTAAGGTGGTCGGCCCTGCAGCCCTTGATGAGGATATCGCCGGCGGTGATCCCTGCCATGGCAATAAAGGTGCCGGTCTCTATCCTGTCGGGAATAATCCTGTATGGTTTGGGTGTCAGGCCCTGGACGCCATCAATTTCGATAACCGACGTACCGGCACCATATATATTGGCCCCCATGGAGTTTAGATAATCGGCGAGGTCTTGCACCTCCGGCTCCCGAGCCGCGTTTTCAAGCGTAGTCCTACCCCTGGCAAACACGGCGGCCATCATGAGGTTTTCCGTTCCCGTCACCGTAGGTGTATCAAAATATATGTAGGCCCCCCTAAGCTCCTTGACCTGGGCAACGACATAGCCATGAGAGAGCGTGATATGCGCCCCCATCTTCTCAAGCCCCATCAGATGCAGGTTGATCGGCCGCTCGCCAATGGCACAGCCCCCGGGTAATGACACCCGCGCATACCCAAACCGCGCAACCAGCGGGCCAAGCGTCAGTACCGATGCCCTCATCGTCTTCACCAGCTCATAGGGGGCCTCCTTGCTTGTCAGGTGTTGTGTGTTTATCACAAGTCTGGTGTTGTCTTCATAGGCCACGGAGGCACCCAGTATATCAAGCATCTTTGACATCGTCCGAATGTCCTGAAGGTCGGGGATGTTTTCAATTACCGCCTCCGCACCACACAATATGGTGGCTGCCATGATTGGCAAGGCTGAGTTCTTGGCTCCGCTTATCTGCACCTCGCCCTTGAGTGATCGACCACCGCGTATCAGCAGTTTATACACTTGTCTGCCCCTCCAGGAGATCAACCAGTTCTCCTATGGGCAATGACATAACCCTGTCCTGGTAGAATACCGTTGCCATATCGGTTCTCTTTCGTGGTTGTTCCATGTTCACATCTGTAAGGCCTAGTCTCTTTACGGCAATGCAGGCGTTTGCACACACCTGGGCGTCCTTGTGACTGAGGGAGTTTCTGATGATGATCTCGGCATAGCTGCTTATGTACCTGGGATGCTCCTGCCCGATCCGCCCAAGGGCGTAGATGACACCCGGCAGAAAGATGTTGTCCTCGGTCTCGGAGTGTGAGTAGCCAATAAGTATGGGCACAATGTCCTCGAAGGGTTCAGGGTTTGTGCAGATCACCTCACCCAGTATCTCAGGGACGCCCCAGGGCACCGTGCCTGACTCATCGGTGGCGTTCCAAAGCAGTCGCCTGACCTGCTTACGGCCTTCTTCGTGGGGCATGTTGCCAATTATCCTGCCAACGGCCCCGATTGCACGCCATGAAAGCTCCGAGTCCTTCTCGTAGGAAAATGCAATCAGGGCGCTTGTCACCCGCTTGTTCTTCCTTGACAGTTCTACGATCCCGTCAATGTCCTTGTCTGTCAGTAACGACCTAATGATGTCTTTTAGCTCTTTAAAATCCATTATATACCTCTCCGTGTAAAGACCATGAATCCGGCCTTGGGGGCAGGACAATAGCATTTGACCGGAAGAAAAGAAAGTGTTGGCTTCGTTTCTTTACGCTCCAGGACGCTTCCGCTTCCTGCGCGGTTTTGATTTCATAGCATGGGCGTAGTATCCCGCCTGCTCGATCTTCATAACCTTCATCTCCCAAGCCAAGTCCTTATGAAGCTCAATAGCCTATGCTATGAAGAACTCTAACCTGTAAACCCTCGATTCCAATAATAATCTCTGCATCGCCATGACCTCTCTACCTACTATGGTAACATGTCCGACAACCATTTGGCAACTGAAAAAAGGCTCCTCATCACGGTAAATTTGTTCTACGTTACAACACCAAAAGAAAAGCCATAGACTGATGAGTGGTGCATAAATTTTTGGTGGATAACAAGTGGTAATAAAAATGCATATAAAGGGGTCAAGGGGGCCGGCCCCATATGCGCTCAAATAAGATAGTAGATATATCAAGGTTAATATGTTATAATATTTTTATGGAGACTATAATAAAAGATGAATGGACAGTTCTAAAAAGATTCCTACCAGAGGGATGGGATACAAAGGCTACAGATTTAGGTGCATTAGCCAGGAGGCGAAAAATAACAGATGCGGATACGCTACTTAGAGTGTTGCTAATTCATTTGGCTGATGGTAAATCTTTACGTACAACAGCGGCATATGCAGAGGAGGTAAACCTATGTAGTATAAATGATGTTGCTTTACTTCACCGCCTAAAGGCATCAGAGGAATGGTTAAGGTGGATGGCTTACGAATTGCTATATATTACAAGAAGAGGGACAATCATGCCTGGTGAGATATTTAAGAAGTATAGAATAAGGCTTGTAGATGGTTCGTCAGTAAGTGAACAAGGCAGTAGAGGAAGCGACTGGAGAATACATTATTGTTTTCAATTAAACACATTGAAATGTGATACATTAAATATTACGTCAACAAAAGAAGGCGAAACGTTTAAGCAGTATGAAGTAAGGCAAGATGATCTTCTAATGGGAGATAGAGGTTATTGTGATCGATATGGAATCATGCACGTTATAAACAATGGTGGATATGTTTTGGTACGCTTTCACTCAACTAAATTACCACTTTTTGATAGAGAAGGAAGATCATTCTCTGTATTAGAAAAGCTGCGCAGTTTAAGAGATGCAGAGGTTGGTGATTGGGATGTATGGTTTCGTTCTCCTAATGATAACCATTTAATAAAAGGCCGGTTATGTGCATTAAGAAAGAGCAAAGAAGCTATAGAGAAAGCAAAGAAGGATATTCGTAGGGAGGCATCCAGGAAGGGTAGAAAGGTAAACCCCGACACATTTGAATATGCAGAATATGTGATCTTATTCACTACTGTAAATCGCCATAATATAAACGGAGAGAGTATCTTATCCTTATACCGTGGTAGGTGGCAGATAGAGATCGTCTTTAAACGTTTGAAAGACATAATTGGAATCGGACATTTACCGAAATATAATCCTGGAAGCTGTGTTGCATGGTTATATGGTAAGATGGTAGTAGCTTTGCTAGTAGAAAGATTCTATCAGGAGGCAGAATTTATTTCCCCCTGGGGGTATCCATTATAATTATCCCCTGGGTACAGAAGAATCAAAAAAGACTTGCGTCGTCAGAAGCCCTTGGCGTGAATTTGAATTTTGGTTTATGGTTGTGCAACATGCGATAGTTCCAAGGTTATCTATAGACAAAGCCCTTAAGGATTGGTATAGAATTAGAGAACGCTTAATGGAAAATGCAAGAGGAAGGAGATTGCAAACTGATTTACTTAATTGCATATAATATATATTTTTATTTGAGCGCATATGGGGCGCTGACCCCTTGACCCCATTATGTCAGCGGTTTATACATAATATTTCGACCGAAATACTGCAGAAAGTCAGGGATTAACTGCAAATACCAGATATAATCTTAATTTATATGCCGGAATAAATTCACCGTTTTGCCCTGGTAAGTCTGTCAATTTATATCGATTTTTTGTTACAATACGTGAGATATCCCTGGCATAGGGGTGGGCGGATGGCCGTTGAACCATATGACATACCTGTCAACCAAACTGCCATTACTTGATGGGATAGACATGGAAAAAGGTATAGCTACATGAACGGAACCAATAAATTACACGAGATCAAGGATAATGCCGGCAAGGCTATTAAAAGCCATCCGGCGCTTGTTGCCGCCGTCGTTGCATGTGTGGCGTTGGCGGCGCTGTTTTACCTTTATACCTCCGGCAAGTCTGACTCCAAGGCCGGGAAGGTCAAGGAGGCGAAGGTCTATGAGTTGAGCCTTGGTCATAACATGCCACCAGGGAGCGCCATGTATATTGCCGCACAGAGATTTGCCGATACCGTCCGGGACAAGACCAGGGGACGTGTGAAGATCAACATATCCCCCGCCCAACAACTGGGCGACGACTACAAGATGATAGAGATGGCTGTAACCGGCAAACTGGATATCCTGATCACTCCGGCAGCCAAGTTAAGCGTGATATTACCGTCTATGCAATATACGGACATCCCTTTTTTGTTTCCGCGGATTGAGGATGCCTACGCGATGCTGGATGGCAAGCCCGGCAGGCTGCTGCTGGAGAGGTTAAAGCAGGAGGGGCTTATCGGGGTAGCATTTTGGGGTAACGGGTTTAAGCAATTCACCGCAAACAGACCCGTGCTCTCCCCAAGGGACTTTGACGGTATAAATGCCCGTGTAATAAAGAACGAGATCGTAGCGGATCAGTTCATTGCCCTTGGGGCAAAGCCAATCGCTATAGACCTTTACAAGGCATATGATGCGTTAAAGAACCGCGAGGTGGATGTCCAGGAGAACACTATTGCCGCCATACACGGCCTTAAGTTTTACGAAGTCCAGTCCAACCTGACAATAAGCAATCACGCCTATATGGCCTACGTGTTCTGCTTTGGCAAAAAAACCCTCAACACCCTGCCTGACGACATCGTGCAGACCCTTATGACAACAGCCAGGGAGCTGACATCGTTTGAAAGAGAGCTGGTAACAAAAACGGAAAAGGAGTACATCAATGCCATAAAAGAGGCAGGCGTTAATGTCATATATCTCAAAGAACAACAGATCAAGGACTTTCATGAGGCAACCAAACATATAATCGATAAATACACGACTATTGCAGGGGAAGATGTAATAGACCTGACACTGGAGTATCTCAAGCAAAAGTACAACTACAAGAGAGATGACGATATCATCATCGGCCTCAACGCCGACATGAGCATGGGCGCTGCCGTGACGGGCATGGCCATAAGGCGTGGAATGGAGCTTGCCGTAGGTGAAATCAACGCACGGGGTGGACTGCTCGGCAAGAAGCTCTCCATCGTGGTGATGGACCATACGGTATCCTCTGACCTCAGCGAAAAAAACATAAGGTACTTTAGCCGGATGAAAAACCTGGTGGCAGTAATGGGAGGGATCCACGGTCTGCTAATCATGGGAGACCTGGAGCTTATACATAAGGAAAAGATCATATACCTCGTTCCATGGGCTGCCTCGGACAAGATCACCAATAATTCATATAACCCTAATTATGTATTCAGGGTCTCCATCAATGATGAAAAGGCTGGACATTTCCTTGTACAACAGGCATTAAAGAGGTCGAAAAAAATAGCCTTTTTACTTGTAAACAATGAATGGGGTAAAGAAAATGGAAGGATAATGTCAAACTATCTCCGTCAACGCAACTTGAACCCCTCTGCCGTAGAGTACTTTAACATGGGCGAGGAGGATATGCAGCAGCAAGCTCATATGATCGAGGATTCCGGCGCCGATGTATTGATAGTTGTGGGGACTTCTTTTGACAGGGCGGCAATTATGAAAGGTATGGCGCTACTGAAAAGGAAGATACCGATCATTTCCCATATGACTTTCATAGCCGGAGGATATGTAGCAGAACAGTTGAAAGACGTGGATTTACGTTTTATCCAGACATTTTCTTCTTTTGTAAATCCTGATGATGAATTGACCAGGAGAGTGCTCAAGGAATATCTTGATACATATCACGTCAGCACACCGCATAAGATACCCGTACCGGCAGCAACTGCTCAGGCCTATGACCTTGTCCACCTCCTGGCAATGGCAATCAATGACGCCAAAACCCTTGACAGGGCATCCATACGTGACGCCCTCGAAAATATTAAATATCACCATGGACTTATAAAAACATACTCGCCACCGTTTACAAGGACAAGGCATGACGCCCTCGATATAAATGACTACTTTATGGCCAGGTACGACGCAAATGGAATCATAGTACCAATTGACAAGGGGGCAAGGTGACCGCCATACCTCCTCAGAGGAGTCTGAGAAAGAGACTCTTGCAGCAACATATAATGGTTATTGCAGGCCTGCTGTTTTTTGTCGTCATTATTGTTGCCATTATGTTGGAAAGAACCCTCACGGGCGATTTAAACAAGTACATGCTGTTACATGGCGAAAACTGTATAGACAAGCTTGAACAGCGCTTGCTGTCTCTCTTTGAGAACGTTAACAACTTCAGCAGAAGTCCGGTTTTTTCGGGGTTCATTGTCAACAACAAGACCAGATCGGAATCCCTGCCAAAGTTACTTGATAGTTTTGTGACAAAAGATGTCCTGTCTGTAACCATGTTGCGTCTTGACAAGAGCGTCATGTACTCAACGCTAAAGAATTCGCCTGATTATTCAAATGTAATACACCTGAAAATGGCCATGGTTGTTGGAGAGCCAAGGTTTTATCTCTCCGACGATAATAATCTGGTCTACATAGTGCCCATGTATTTATACAAAAACATCCAGGCAGCCATGATCATCGAGTATAACCTGACCGGTATCTTTGATAAAGTCCGCCTCAAGGACTCATTCGCTTACAGACTGTATGCCGATAACGTCAAGGTATCAGAAAAGGGCTTTGAAGGAAGAAATTCCTATGTCTTGTCAAGAAAGTATGCAACCGGAGACTATTTTATTCTTGACAAACTGAAGATATCGGTTGAAATTGGGGCATTAAGGTCTCAGTACAGAGAGGTTATATTTGATGCAATAACCAGGTTGCTATTTGTGGGTATTGGTTTTATTATATTTGCCGTCTTTATTGCCATCAGAATGGGCAATAGCATATGTAGGCCGATCCTGACGTTGTGTGCCAGGGTTGAGAAGTCCTCGGAAGGGGCTGTCAAGTGCAGTCCGTTGGGGACCAATGATGAGCTGGAACTTCTGGCCGGCATCTTTGATAACAGGACAGAGCAGATGCAACAGGAGATAGTGCAACGTAAAAATGCAGAAACAAGCCTCAAGAGCGCCTACGATAACCTGGAGTTACGCGTGCAAAAACGCACGGCAGAGCTTGCCACGGCAAAGGAGGCTGCCGAGGTATCTGCCAGGGTCAAGGCCGCCTTTTTGGCCAACATGAGTCACGAGATCAGAACCCCTATGAACTCAATACTTGGCTTTTTGGAAATGGTCACCGACGGCCACAACCTGTCAGAGATTGACAGAAAACGCTACCTGAACATAGCAACAAATTCGGCACATACCTTACTTGGATTAATAAACGACATCCTCGATGTCAGCAAGATGGAAAGCGGTAAGATGACCCTTGAACTAAAACCCTTTAACCTCAGAGACCTGCTCCAGGGTGTGTATCATATGTTTGACATCAAGTTACGTGAAAAGGGGCTTGTTTTTGCGTATGACATTGATCCGGCCATAGGCGACGCCAACTTCACAGGCGACCCCCTGCGCCTCAGACAGATACTGATAAACCTTTCAGGTAACGCCGTCAATTTCACCGAAAGAGGCGGCATCCGTATAGAGGTACACCCACACACGGAGGAAGACCTCATACGCTTTGATATCATCGATACGGGGATCGGCATACCCGCCCGGAGACTGGAGAGTATCTTTGATGCCTTTACCCAGGCGGATAGCTCAACAACAAGACGTTTTGGCGGCACAGGGCTTGGCACTACAATATCCAGACAACTGGTTGAGATGATGGGCGGTCAAATATGGGTGGAAAGCGAAGTGGGTAAAGGGAGCGCCTTTCACTTCACCGTCAATATGAAAAGAACGGATGAGACCGTACAGCGTCTGTTTCAAGGCACGGATGTCTCCGAGGCCGGCATGCAGTTGACAAGACCACACAGGGCCTTCCGGATACTGGTTGCAGAGGACGTTGAAGCAAACATCCTCCTGCTAAAGACCCGTCTGGAACATCAGGGACATACCGTGGTGGTGGCCGGAAACGGTATTGAGGCAATTGCGCTGTTTAAGAGTGAACACTTTGATCTCATCCTTATGGATATACAGATGCCCCAAATGGACGGCGTGGAGGCCACACGGCATATCCGTGCCCTGGAAACTCGATCATACGTCCAATCATACGCCGTCTCATCTGCCGCCTCCGACACCTCATCCACCGGACATATCCCCATTATCGCCCTAACGGCAAGCGTGATGAATGACGAGGTAGAGGGCTATATACAAAACGGCTTCAATGCCGTTATTGGTAAGCCTGTCAATTTCAATCGTCTATTTGATACAATAGAAGGGATAACCCAGGAGAGGGTTGGCCGGATGTTTGTTGAGCAGATGTCCGTTGAGCCCTCTGATGGTGACGAGGCACACCTTCCAACTAAACTGCCATCACTTGAGGGTATAGACATGGGAAAAGGCATCAATATATGGATGGAACCAACAGTTTACATAGATGCCTTGATAGAGTTCTCACGTAAGTACGGCAACGCAGCCCGAAGGATATCCTCACTTGTTGAGGACAACGATATGGAGCCAGCCCGGAGGATCGTACATTCCCTCAAGGGCCTCTCCGGAAATCTGGCAATGCCGCAGGTATATGCCCTCTCCGGCGATGTCGAACACGCCCTCAAGGAGCGAGACATCGACCGGACCAGGACGCTGTTGCAACAACTCACGACTGCACTAAGCACGGTAGTTGACTCTATTTGCAAACTCGATGTGTCGCAGCAGGTCGCACCTGCCCCAGTCACGAAGAAGTCTCCTTGACCCCTTTATATGCATTTTTATTACCACTTGTTATCCACCAAAAATTTATGCGCCCATACATAGCTCAGGGCAATCGCATTTGAGCGTAAAGAAAAAAGGAGGGTGGCTCCGCCCGCACGGCGGGTGTTGCCGCACCCCCTCCTCAGACCTCCCCTGCAAGGGGACCAGTCCCCTTGACCCTTTTAAAAGAATTTTACCATGTCTTTTTAAGGGGATACATGTTTTTTATGATAAAATAACCATTTTTCAACTTGCCAACCAGCCCTTTACGGGGTCAAGGGGGCTGTGCTCCCTTGTAAGGGGGTCTGAGGGGGTGAGGCACCCCTGCCATAAAAGGGGGACAAAGTCCCCCATTTTTTTTCTTTTGTTCAAATGCGATTGCCCTGATACATAGCTGAAGGCTTGACTTTTTTTACCCATGATCTGTATCATTAAGTAACCTGAAGTTACAGACTCTATCAAACAGGAGGTTGTTAGTTGTGAATACAAGATTTTTGCAAGTAGTGTTAGCAATGATTTTAATTGTAACATGCAGCTTGGGCACATTTGCCTCGGATGAATCTAATCCCGGTGATCAATCACCAGTAGAATTTACAGGATTGGTTGGCATAACAGCTCTAAACAAGTACATATTCCGTGGAAGCGAGATTGGCTCAAAAAGCCTGGTCTTGCAGCCTTATATCTCTTTCTCCGTTGCCGGATTTACGGTTGTCCAATGGGGCAGCTTTGATTCCGATCAACATATGACACAGTCCTTCTATCCAAAAGAGCCAGGCACTAGCAGCTTTAATGAGACGGACATGTTTGTCAGTTACAAGAGGAACTTTGATAAGCTGGTTCTATCCTGCGGGTACAACTTCTATGGCCTGCACTATGCCAAGGACTCCCAAGATGTATTCGTTTCCATGGGATATGCCAATGCGGACTTTTTAAACCCCACCCTGAAGGTCTACAGGGAGATATCAGCCTGGCCAAATTTCTATTTCAATCTGTCGCTGTCTCGCTCCTTCCCGGTGTACAAGGGCATAACGCTCGACCTCGGTGCGTCGTTTGGACACCTCACTGGCGTTACCGACCATTGGAAAACCTACGACGAAAAAACCAACGCCTACACCGACGACAGGTACAGCGCCTTTCATGATGGCATGTTACAGGCAGGTTTTACCGTTCCGGTGACAAAGAGCCTGATTCTACAACCCATGACGCAATTATGGTATCCCCTGTCGGCAGACGCAAAAAAAGCTCCCAACGGCAGGTCATACAATCCGCACGGCAAGATAGACAACACCCTTGTCTACGGACTAAACATGATGTATATGTTCTAAGGAGTTTCATAACGAGATAGACCCCATATCGCTATGGCATGGGTACAAAAAAAGGAGGGAGTATGAGACAACACAATGGTTCATTTGACATCAAGGGGGTGGTTGGCTCCTGGAAGAGCAAAGGGGTTGAGGACTTGGGCAACGGGACTTTCTGTACAAGGGAGTTCAACTTTAAAAAAGATACTTGGAAGATAAGGTTTATGCTGTATGGGGATGCCGCTATGAATTATCCGCTGTTTGCCTTTGGAGCAGAGGGGGATTTCCTGGTGGAGTTGCCGTCGTCCGTTGTCGGGGGTGCGTATAATGCCCTGTTTGGCTTCTCCAAAAAGACCCTGACCCTGCTTACATCCAACGAACAGGTTATCAATAACCTGGGATTTGGCGGGTGTGGCCTTGAGGTTGGCGTTGAGAAGGATATCTCAAGCGGGGGGTGCTCGTTTCTGAAGTCCGTCAAGGACTACGACAAAGAGTATGACCTGTTGAGTCTCGATACTACCGGTAAAATCCTGTTTCTGGGAGCACGACCGGCGGATAACGATATGTCAACCGAGGACAGGCGCCCAACTGCCCTAGGCTATCCGTTGATCAAGATATAACGCACACACCAAAATGGATGAGACGGTAACCATAATCGTTTCGTGGAAGATCAAGCCAGGCCGTGAGCCGGAGTTTGAGACGGGCCTGGAAGGGGTCATCGAGGCGGCAAAGAAGTTCGATGGCCACCAGGGGGTGCGCGTAAAAAAGCCTGATATGCCAGGGGGAGAGTACGTCATCATCTTCAGGTTTAACAACGTCGAAAACCTCAAAAAATGGGAAGCCTCTGACATAAAAAGAGACTGGCTGGTGCGCGCTGAGGCGTTTAAGGAAAAAGACCCGATTATGCAGAAGTTTACAGGGCTTGATTTTTGGTTTACGCAACCAGGCACTGTGTCTCAGGGGCCACCAAGGTACAAGATTGTCATCGTCACTGTTGCGGCGATCTATCCACTGTTAAACGCCTTGAACTTTGTTGTCAATCCGCTGATCATCGTCTTGCCATCCTTCTTTCAGGAGATACTAAAGACCACAATATTGGTTAGTTTGCTAACGTATGTGGTGATGCCTTTTCTGACGCGGATATTGGCCTTCTGGCTGTTTGATAACGCCTACAGCAAAGGCGAAGGGGTATAATGACGATGAGTGGAAAAAGCGAATAAATGAAATGTTTAACGTTTAAACCAAAAGGAGGTGGGAAATTATGTTGTTACAAGGAAAGAAGATCGGTATACTTATAGAGGGTGACTACTATGAGAAGGAGATATTTTACTATGAGTTCCGGTTCCCCGAGGAGGGTGCAGAGGTGCAGTTGTTGTCGCGTCTGTGGGGTATGGAGAGGATCACGTTTCAGGGGCATGAGTGGAAGGTCCCGTTAGAGTGCAACAAGAGCTTTGAGGGCATGAATGACGCAGAACTGGACAGTTACGCGGCCATAATCGTCCCTGCCGGATATGTCTCCGACAGACTGCGCTATACCGCAGACGTAACCAAGTTACCGCCGGCCAGTGAGTTCCTGAAGAGGGTCTTTGCCAGAAAAAACATCCTCAAGGGTGTGATCTGTCATGGCATGTGGCTGCTGGCCCCCACCCCCGAACTTGTGCGTGGCAGAAGGGCCGTTGTACACAATAACCTCATAGGGGATGCCAGAAATATGGGTATCGAGTACGTCAACGAAGACGTGGTCGTTGATGGCGACCTGGTAACAGGACGCACCGGTGGACACTGTCACTTGTTTGCCAAGGCAATAATACAACTGCTGTCTGACAAGAAGTAAGCTTGTCAGTTAAAGGGGCAGTCCATAGTATGTCCCCCGAATATAAATTTTAATCGAATTCTAAAGTAAGGAGGATTTTTTTCCATGAGCATAGACTTTACGTTTTCGGATACAATCGCAGGTTATGTAACCGGATTCAACAACCTGGAGAGATGGTATATGGTAAGGACGTCGGATAGCCGTGAGTTTAAGGTATACCTGACGCCCACGACCTATGGTCGCTTCTCCTTTGATCTGGATGAGCCGTACATGGATGCCACGGGTGTGTTTAATCAGTTGTTGTCGTTAAACCGGCAGTTTGTCTTTACGTATGGGACGTTCTATCCGATAGAAGGCGGAGATATGAGGTTTGAGGCCCAGTGGCTGGTGTTTGCCGGCAACGGCCCCGGTAACTACCGCCATGAAGAGCCGCAGTGGTGGATAAAACAGGTCAACTCCATTGCCCATAGTTACCTGAAATGGCAGTTCAATCACCCCGAGGAGGCCATAGACTACTCCAAGTACCGCACGTTTCTGCATCTGGCCGGCGGCAAAAAAACAACCGGCGAACAGCTTCAGGAGACCGACACTATTTCGCGACTTGTCTACGGCTTTGCCTCGGCCTATCTGCTTACCGGCGATGACGCCTTCCTGGAGGGTGCGGAGAAGGGCACCGAGTACCTGCGCGAACACATGAGGTTCTACGACAAGGACGAGGGTCTCATTTACTGGTACCACGGCGTAAAACTCGGCAAGGATGGCAAGGAGACAAAGCTCCTGACGTCGGAGTTTGGCGACGACTACGACTCTCTGCCCATGTATGAGCAGATATATGCCCTGGCAGGCCCCACGCAGACCTATCGCATAACCGGCGACAAACGGATTATATGGGATATCGAACAGACGGTAAAGCTCTTTGAGCGGTTCTACAAGGACAACGAAAAGGGCGGCTATTTCTCCCACATAGACCCCATCGGACTTAACCCGCGTGCCGAGTCCCTGGGCGCCAACCGCGCAAAAAAGAACTGGAACTCCGTCGGCGACCACGCCCCGGCATACCTTATCAACCTCTACCTCGCCACCGGTAAGAAAGAATACGCCGACTTTCTCGAATACACCTTTGATACCATAACGGACCGCTTCCAGGATTATGACAACAGCCCGTTTGTCCAGGAGCGTTTCTTTGAGGACTGGAGCCAGGACAAGACGTGGGGCTGGCAGCAGGACCGCGCCGTGGTCGGCCACAACCTCAAGATCGCCTGGAACCTCATGAGAATGCAGTCCCTTGCACCTAAACAGAAGTACGTTGATTTCGCCCGCAAGATAGCCGAACTCATGCCCAAGGTGGGCTGCGACCTTCAACGCGGCGGCTGGTACGACGTCGTAGAGCGCACAATAAAACCCAACGGTAAACACCACCGCTTCGTCTGGCATGACCGCAAGGCCTGGTGGCAGCAGGAACAGGCAATCCTGGCCTACCTCATCATGCACGGCATACTCAAGGATGAGGAGTACCTGAGACTCTCCCGTGAGGCGGCGGCATACTACAGCGCCTTCTTCCTCGACCACGACGACGGCGGTGTGTACTTTAATACCCTGGCCAATGGCCTGCCATATCTCCTTGGCAACGAACGCTTCAAGGGCAGCCACTCCATGAGCGGGTATCACAGCACGGAACTGTGCTATCTCTCAGCCGTGTATATAAACCTGCTGATCACCAAGCAGCCCCTGTATCTCTACTTCAAACCATATCCTGACTCATTCCCAAACAACATACTAAGGGTCTCCCCGGATATCCTCCCGGAGGGAAGCATATACATCAGCGAGTGTTACATAAACGATGAGCCATACAAGGACTTTGACGCCAACGCCCTGACGGTCAACCTGCCGCGTACCGGTCAGCAAGTCCGGGTAAAGGTGAAGATAACCCCCAAGACATGGCTGGATTAAATGACTAAAGGAGGATCGTAATGGTGACTTTGAGCACGGTTAGCGGTGTCACGGTAGTGGCTATTGAGGGCAGCATAGACAGCAATAGCGTGCCCAATGTCCAGAAACAGGTCTTTGAGGGCATAGAGGGCAAGGACAAGGTAGTGCTTGATATGAAGAAGGTGAGTTTTCTGTCAAGTGCCGGTCTGAGAATGCTCATGCTGATCTACAGGCAACTTAAGTCCCGCAACGGCAAGGTTGTCCTTGTCAGCGTGATGGAGGAGATCGTGGAGGTGATGAAGATGACGGGTTTTATAAGCTTCTTTGTTATTGCCGATAACATGGATGCCGGTATAAAGGCATTAGGATAGAGGGAGACTAATGATAGACCAACGAATCGATTATTATCCAACCCACGAACACAAGGGGTTTAGTTTCCGAAAGGGTAAACCCATGCCCTTTGGGGCAACGATGGTGCCCAACGGGGTGAATTTTTCGGTCTATTCCAGCGCTGCGACCTCCTGTACGTTGGTGCTGTTTGAAAAGGGTGCCGCTGCCCCGCTTGTTGAGATACCCATACCCGAGGGGTTTCGGATCGGTAACGTATACTGCATCATGGTCTTTGACCTGGACTACGAGCGCCTGCAATATGGCTACAGAATGGATGGCCCCTATGACGAAAAGGCCGGCCATCGCTTTGACAAGTCCAAGATACTCTCCGACCCCTATGCAAAGGTCATCGGAGGCCGCGATACCTGGCTTGCATCGCCAAATTGGGACGATGTCTATCCCTACCGTGCAATGCTTGCCTTTGAGGACTTCGATTGGGAAAACGACCGTCCCCTGGAGGTTCCCATAGAGGACCTGGTCATATACGAGATGCACGTGAGGAGTTTTACGGCACATAAGTCCTCCGGCACCAAGTACAACGGGACGTTTACGGCCCTGAGAGAAAAACTCCCCTACCTCAAAGAGCTTGGTGTCAACTGCATAGAGCTAATGCCCATTTACGAGTTCGATGAGTGGGAGGGCAGCCGTAAGCACCCTCAAACCGGAGAGCAGCTCGTCAACTATTGGGGCTACAGCACGGTGGGATTCTTTGCGCCAAAGGCCGGGTTTGCGGCCTCGGGCAAGTTTGGTATGCAGGTGGATGAGCTAAAGACGCTCATCAAGGAACTGCACAAAAACGGAATCGAGGTCATCCTGGACGTGGTCTTTAACCACACCGCCGAGGGAGACCACCGCGGACACACCATTTCCTTCAGGGGGATAGACAACAAGACCTACTACATGCTGACCCCCGAAGGATACTACTTCAACTTCTCCGGCACCGGCAACACGCTCAACTGCAACAACCCCATTGTGCGCAACATGGTGCTGGACTGCCTGAGGTACTGGGCCTCGGAGTATCACATAGACGGGTTCAGGTTTGACCTGGCGTCGATACTTGGGCGTGACCCGTTGGGGTATCCGCTGTCCAATCCGCCGCTTTTGGAGTCGCTGGCGTATGACCCGATCCTTGCCAAATGCAAGTTGATAGCCGAGGCCTGGGATGCCGGCGGCCTGTATCAGGTGGGGTCGTTCCCCGCCTACGGACGCTGGGCCGAGTGGAACGGCAAGTACCGCGACAGTGCCAGGAAATTTCTCAAGAGCGAAATGGGCATACTTGGGGATATCTCCCAGTGCATCCAAGGCTCTCCAAACCTCTATGCCTTCCGCGGTCCAACGGCAAGCATCAACTTCATCACCTGTCATGACGGCTTCACCCTCAATGACCTGTTCTCCTACGACTACAAACACAACGAAGCCAACGGAGAAAACAACAACGACGGCGCCAACGACAACAACAGTTGGAACTGCGGTTGGGAAGGCCCTACAAATGACGAAGGCATAAACGCCCTGCGCAAACGACAGATCAAAAATGCCCTGACCCTGCTCATGGTCAGCGCCGGAGTGCCCATGATCCTGATGGGCGATGAGATGGGTCGGACACAAAACGGCAACAACAACACCTACTGTCACGACAGCGAACTCAACTGGCTCAACTGGGACCTGTTAAAGAAAAACAACGAGCTGTTTAACTTCGCCAAGCACATCATCCACTTCAGACTCGCCCATCCTGCCCTGCGCATACGTTACCATTTTCAGCACAAGGACTACGTGGGAAGCGGCTATCCGGATATCAGTTTCCACGGCACAAAGGCGTGGTACTGTGACTGGTCGGCCACAAGTCGCGTCCTTGCATTTATGCTCTGCGGCAGACACGCCAAGCAGGGAACCGTTAAGGACGACTACATCTATGTGGCAATGAACATGTTCTGGGAACACCTGGGATTTGAGATACCAAGGCTGCCCCACTCCATGAGGTGGCATGTAGCAGTCAACACCAGTATGCCGGCACCAGAGGATATCAGCGAAACAGGCAAAGAACCCGTGCTTGGCGACCAACATAACTTTCTCGTCGGACCACGCTCCATGGTTGTATTGTTAGGCAGATAAAGTATAAATTTATCCATAGTTCACCCCCCTAAGAAAAGAAATAAAGAAAGAAGGGAGGGCTCCGCCCCCCTTCAACCCCCCGCAAGGGGAAGGGCGAGGCGCTCCGGCCACGAGAAGCCCCCTTGACCCCATTAAAACGCCGTGAATTCTTTAGTTAATCCAATCGAAACGCGCTATATATAAAGGGGAACGTAAAGAAAGCGGAACCCCGCACAGACCCTAAAACACTCTTAGCAGAAAGCGACAGAGATGTAAATAGGATGAAGCATTCCGTAATTCTACAGTTAAGCAACTGTGAAAAGCAACATGTAAAAACATCAATTGCTGAAAAATCCGGAAAACTAATTCCAACACATTGTGATAATAGCAATATAATTCTTAAGATATTAGATATTAAAATATCTTTGATTTATAACAAACTTATTACATAATTAATTTGTAGTCACGACAAAATTACCATCTTTTTTGCGCATTACCAATCTATTCAACCTTATACTATACCATTTCCTCACACAACTTCTGTAAGGTCCGTTGCAGGTGCAGGGCAATCGCATTTGACCAAAAGAAAAAAAGAATGGGGGACTTTGTCCCCCCTCAGACCCCTCTACAAGGGAGCACGGCCCCCTTGACCCCGTAAAGGGCTGGTTGACAAGTTGAAAAGTGGCTATTTTATCATAAAAAACATCATAAAGGTTTCAAATGCGATTGCCCTGGTTGCAAGTGTCTGAGCAGTGTTCTTTACCTCTTTTGGTTATTGTATTACAGCTTTTCTCTTTAAAATATACCCAAAACAGATTGTGCAGCGGCAGCGATAATCTTACGTCCAGTTTCCATCCTTGATTTCGTAGACCCTGTGCAGACCGGTAATCCCCTTTAGCTCAAAGAGACCTATCAGTCGGCTGTTGATACCTGCCATTTTGGTTGCCTCCTCAACGGCCGTCTCGGTTACAAGGATGCGGTCGACCAGGGGCATCTGTTCCTTGCTTATACCACCTGCTATGGAAATTATGTCCGAGGGTTTTACACCTTCAACGCGAAACGTCATGTTGGTGGCCACGCCAAGACGGTCGCCTTTGGCATCCACCGTTGTTTCGCCAAAATTGATGGCAAATCGTAACTGGATCACCTGCGTTTCATCTGCCGTTTTGTTGTGTATGGCGATATCGTTAAGGACGTCTACGGCAAAGCGCACGGCGTTTTCAACCCTTGGGAAGGTTATCAAAAAGCCATCCCCGGTGCTTTTCAGAAACTGAAATCTTTGTTTCTTGGCCATTGGACGCACCACATCGGTCAATATCCTCGTCAACACCAAGGCAAATCGGTCTCCGTACTTGTTGGCTATACCCGTGGAATTGCACAGGTCGATTACCAGTATGGCCTCCGAACGAATAGTGCCCTCCTCCGGGATAGTATCAGGCACACTCTTTATTATCGTAGTGTCATGCGGGTCCTTGCCGGTTAACTCCTTTAATACCCTGGCGGCCTCCGTAACGACCTCTTCGTCTTCGGTGCTATCGTTTATACATTTTTTTATAACGGATACGGCATCAAGCATCTTCAATTCCCCAAAGGCCTTGAGTGTTTCGACGCGTACGTTTTTGTTGGGGTCCTTAAGCAGCACCAGGAGTATCTCCTTTAAGTCTGTCCCTCCGATGTTGACAAGCGTCTGAGGTATGATCACCCTTACCTCATCAGGACTCTTCTGGGCGAATTTTTTGAGCAGTTTTAGCGACTCCTTCTTTATTTCTTCTTCGTTGGCTTCTTTGAGTGCATCCGGATTATTTACCAGGGAATCAACCATTTTCATCTGCCCAAATGCCCTGAGGGCCTCTACACGTATCTGCTTCTTGGGATGACCAAGTATCGTCGTCAATGGACGTACCACGTCAGGGCTACCGATGTTACCAAGTGCCTTGGGGATATGCCAGTTTACGTAGTCGTCGTCCATCTTTGCATACAGCGGGGCAACGGCACGCGGGTCTTTTATTAAGCCCAGTGAGATGATGGCCTTCTCCCTGACCCACCAATCTATGTCATCCAGGGCAACAATCAATGCCTCCAACGCCAGCTTGTCCGGCACCTTGATGAAGAACTCCACCGAACACCTGCGCATATTCTCATCCCTGTCGGTTATCATTGCGATAAAGAACTTTACGATGTTTTCCCCCCTGATCTCCGACAACGCATCAGTGGCTATCTGCTTGACCCACCAGTCCGAGTCCCTCATGGCATTAATGAGTACGTCAATTGTTTTGGGGTCCTTTATACCGTTGAGCACACCCACGGCAGCCCGCCTGATGTTGACGTCCCGCTCCTTCATCAGTTGTATCAGGTTGGGTACTATCGAGGCATCCCCAATGCGAATAAGGATGTCCATAGCCGCCTGCCTGATTAAGATGTCTACGTCCTTGAGGAGTTCTATGATGTGTGGTGCGGCCCTTTTGTCGCCCATGATGCCAATGGCCTCAAGCGCGGCCTTTCTGGTATAGGCGTCTTCCTCCAATAGCTTATGTATGAATATATCAAGGCTTGCAGTGTCTTTCATTACACCCAGCATACGCATTGCCGTAATCCTGATGTTCAAGGACTTGTCGTGGACGGCCTCTCTGAGCAATTTCACAGCGGAATCTCCGCCTATCGCTCCCAGTATGCTCAGGCAGTTCCTCTTGAGTTCCACATCGCCATCTGCGTACATGGACAAGAGTTTTGGTACACAAGCAGGGTTTTTAAACGCAAGCAGCAACTCAACCGCACTGCTGCGTAACATGGGGTTTGCACCCCTGATGTATTCAACCAGATAGGGAATGGCCTCCGATTTCCACTTCCTGGTAACGAGGTCCTTGGCCGTTACGCGCACCATCTCCTGAGTATCTCCCAAGAGAGGCATCACATCAGCAATAAGGTCATTATTGCACAGTACATCCAGCAGGCCCTTGATCTTATGCACACGCATATGATTGTTTCTAAAGGCGTCTATTACTCGCGGGAAGGCCTTCCTGCCATATGCCGCTATCTCCGTATATAGCCGGCTCTCTTCACTCTCGCCACTGGCTTCCTCCAAACTACTTAGGAGCTTTTTTATTTTTATACCTTCAAACAAAATTAAAACCCCTGTGACAATGCAACTGTCTTACCGCCCCTGGCCCGCCAGCCAATCTCCTTTTGCAAACCACACCTTCTAACGCTGCACATTACACGTTGCCCGGACCTTCATTAGAGGTTGAGGTGCTAACATTGATATACTACCCCGGACAGCAACGTTATTTCTTAAGAATATGGTTCTCCGCCCTGAGACTTACCAGTGCAGAGGTTGTTTGTCTAAGACGTTCTACCAGGGTATAAAGCAGCAGGCGGAACTCCTCAGAGGTCTTGCTTATCTCTTCCTCAAGGAAGTCCTTGTCTATGATACCCAGTACAACATTGCCCTCGGCCACCGCTGAGGCTGAGCGTGGTTGTCTGTCAAGAAAGCTCATCTCACCAAAGTAGTCTCCCTTTTCCAGGTGGGCTATCTCTACAAGCTCCCCCTGGATGGTTTTTATAATGCGCACCTTACCATCCAAGATCAGATATGTGCCCTCACCAAACGACCCCTCTTTCAGTATGGTCTGACCGTCTTTATAGCTTTGTTTAACCACAATCCTTCTCATCTCTTAATCCTTACATGATAAATATGATATACATATCTTTGATAATATGATACCATATATAAAGTGTAAAAATAAAACAGCCTGTCGGTCAGGGCAATCGCATTAGAAATAATCACTCACCTTACGCACAGGGTACAAGAATGG
>JADGAE010000272.1 GCA_015232165.1 Nitrospirota bacterium | reverse complement strand
GCCCCTTTCTTTCTTGCCTTAAAGTATAGTTACCATGAAATATAAAGAGGATACCCATTAGGGCTGTCTTACGCTTATGCACCCGTCAGGATTCTATAGATTGCACAAATGTTTGTAGTTGTTGTATTATAGGCATGTGTTTAATTTATGAGTGACAACGATATCAACGACAAGGACGGCAATCACTTCCAAAGATTGGTTGAGGCCGCAAGGGATGCCATACTGGTGATGGACCATAAGGGGTCGATCATGTACTGCAACGGCGCTGCCACAAGGCTCTTTGGTTATGCAAGCGACGAGGTAATAGGCGTAAACATAGGGGTGTTGTTCCCCAAGGGGTGGGCTTTGCTCCAAAAAGAGACCAAGGTAAGCGAGTCCGTTGCCGTTAGAAAGGATGCCGGCAGGTTCCCTGCAGAGGTGACCGTTTCAGGTTATGAGGTTGACAACAGGAGGTACTTTATGGCAACGGTCAGGGGCAATTTGTATCAACAGAGGGAGGAAGACATATACGACGGCGAGTCTTATTCGTACAGGCAGGCAAAGATAGAGGTGGAAACCCTGCTTAAGCAAAAGGAACTGCTTATCCGCCAACAGGACCAGATATTTGAGATGTACGCATATTCAGCCCATACCTTGAAAAATTACATTTCGACCATCATAACTTTTTTTGAGTTGCTTAAAAGACGCAAGAACAAGCCGGATAAACTCAACGAACTGCTTGAGGAAGACTATATAGAAAGCCTTGATTTTGAACTGAAAAGTATGTACGAACTCCTTGTCAGCGTCCTTAAGAGCACCTCCGTCAGCAACGTCGAGGAAGGCGACCTGGATGTCAATGAACATATAAAGAAGAACCTCCTGCCATTACGTATGGGCAAGAAAAGCAGCTACCTGAAGGTGGAGAACAATTTCCCGTGCGATAAGCAATACTACGTCAGGGGTATAGCCGTAAACCTCAATACCATATTAAGAAACATATTCAACAACGCCAGAGATGAGGTTCTTATGTACTACGGCCCCTGGGATGACGGCTTTTATGCCGAGGGTGAGATGAAGACAATTGATACTGAAGAGCCGCATATTATAATAGACGGTCATATCAATGACAACAGCGTGCTCGTCAAAATATCCAACAGAGGAAGACTGATACCGGATGAGAAGAAGGAGTTTATTTTTGAAAAAGGCGTTACCTTTAAGACAACGGGCACTGGCTACGGTCTGACCGACTGTCGCAAGATAGCCGGCGAAATGGGAGGTAAGATATGGGTGGAGGATTTTGCCGACAAAGGGGCTACATTTTGTATCCAACTGCCTATTGTCAACGTAATAGAAGGAGGTGCTACGGATGATTGATCCACGCATTAAAATGCTCATAAGGCAGCAATTCAAGACCATGAAGGTCCTGTTGGTTGACGACATGATGCCAAATATAAAAAACAACATCATGCTGCTGGAGGACCTGGGGTTTACAAAGACAAACATAACTACGGCCTCAAATGGTGCACAGGCATTTTCAAAACTGATGGTGACAAAGCCCAACTTTATTATCACCGACTGGAACATGCCCATGGTGGACGGGTTGACGTTTGTCAAGAAGCTGCGTGCACTGGAGGCATATAAAGATATACCGGTCATTATGATCACGGCAGAACCGGACAAGAAATTAAAGGATGTAGAGGAATATGTCAACGCCTTTCTAAAAAAACCCTATACCATACAATACCTTGAGGATATAATCTATTCCGTAGTGGCAAGGAAGTTGCTTAAAGACAAGAAGGTTTAAGACGACTCTTTGTTGAACCGTTGAAATTTTCAACAACTTCATTTACAATAGACTCAAAATCAAAACCAGGGAGGCTGACGGATGACAAACGATATGTACAAGCAAACACTGACTCCGGGGTCACTGACCCCAAGGTGGACATTGAATGAGCTCTTGCCAGGGGGGAAGGGGCCTGAGCTGGAAGATATTATAAAGGAGATAGACGACACTGCAAGCTACATACAGTCCCTTCGTGATACGCTTGTGCCGGGGCTTACGTGTGAGGACTTTGTGAGGGTGCTCAATACCCTGGAGCGCTTTGCAACCCTATCGAACCGACTTGGGGCCTATGGACAGTTATGGTTTTCCGAGGACACACAAAACCGTGAGGCCCTTTCATATATGGTTCGCATGGATGACATGCTGG
>JADGAE010000271.1 GCA_015232165.1 Nitrospirota bacterium | reverse complement strand
CAGTCCCCTTGACCCCGTAAAAATGCCACATTTTTTGTATTTAATCCAATCGAAACGCGCTATAAGCCTAATGTTCTAAACATTTATGCTTCGTTATTTAACAACTCATAAATTGCCCTAATGCGATTGCCCTGGCTACGTGGTTTGTGTTTGCCAAGGGGTGTGACTACATGTTATATTAGTGCACAGTGAATACGTTGATAGTTGATGACGAACACGTGACAGCCAAGATGCTGAAGCGATTGTTTAGCCGTTATGGACTGTGTGATGTGGCCGATAGTGGCGATGGTGCAGTTGCCTTGTTTAAGGATGCCCGACAGGGGGACAGCCCCTATGACCTCATTGTAATGGATGTTATGATGCCCGGCACAACCGGCATAGAGGCCTACGAGGCCATACGTGAGTATGAGCGTCAATGTGGTGTTAAAAACGGCTCCGAGGTAAAGATTGTCTTAATGACAGGTATGGGTATCTCACGCGATATGTTTCAGATATACAAGACGTCGTGCATGGCGTATCTCTATAAGCCTATAGACATGAAAGAACTATTTAACGTCTTGAACCGGCTCAATCTCCCTCTGCACGGCAACATCAACCTGCAACCACTTGAATAGAGTCACCTTCCAACAACCGAGTAACTAAATATCGGAGTCGTTGTTGACTCTGCATAACCAACGACTGATATGCCGGAGGTGCCTAACGGTGTTAATGCAATAGTCCAGGGGGTTGTGGTGTTGACAAACAGCAAGGTGGAACCGGAGTGTGGATCGACCTCTTTTCTACCCTTATGGTGAGCCAGAATGTAGTTAACGACGTCGTTGATGGTGGCGTAGACGTTGCCGTTGTTACTCTGGTTAAAGACGGCCTGACACGTACTGAAAGTCCCCGGATTGTCGTATTGTACACATATCTCTCTCCCGGTGGCATCTACTACGATGAAAGGGCCTCTGCCGTGATAGGCATCCAGGTACTGCTGGATATCAGCGATGGCCCCCTTTGCACTGGCCTCAATGGTTCTGACCGCGGCCTTGTCCCTGTTTCCCAGATACATCATGGCGCCAATACTGGTGAGTATACCGATGATTGCAATGACAACCAGCAGCTCAATCAGCGTAAACCCGCCATTGTCATCCATGGTCCCTCGGGGCGATTTTTGCCCTTGCTCCGACTTTTGCTTTGGCTGTGGTTTTTGCAATCGTTTTGGCCTTTGTTGCAACTCCGGTATTTGTCTCAACTCCGGCCCCTGCCACCTTGTCCTCTGCATCAGACTTCCTCCCTTAAGACAATCATAACTAACCCCGGATGAGGTATTGTCTCACGCCCATATAAAAGTAATTATGCAAGTGTAATAGAATTTAAAAGAGGCATAGATATTGTCAACGTCGCCATTATATAGACAAGCATCAATGGCAGATATAACGCCTTGACCACTATAGATGCTGTTCTTTATCGGCAGCGCTTCCATACCATAAGGAAAATATGTTAGCTGTTTTCTTTTATATAGAACTGTAGTTTAATGCCTCCCACTTCAACGATATCGCCCTCTTCGAGCTTGTGAGCGCTATCGCACTCCTTTCCGTTGACCTTGACGCCTTTTCCCCCCGTGGCGGAGCTGATGGTATAGCCGTCTTTGCGTTTGTTGACAAGCGCGGCGACCTTTGGGGCAAACAGGCCCTTGAGATGTATAGCGGCAGTCTTGTCTTTTCCAATGGTTGTTATTCTGTCAACCAGTTCGTAGTCTTTTTTTTCTGTGGAACCCTCTATTACGACAAAGCCACCCGTAATTGCAACATCGGTAGTGGTTGAGTCCTTTGCCGGAGCCTTTTGCAGGATTTCATCCTTGAGCTTGGAATCGATCATGATGGTCTCGTCCATAATGCTTTGTTCTTTTTCGACCTTGGGTTTTACGGTATCCTTGTCGGAGACGTAGCTAAGGGAGTGTTTACCGATAATTACGACATCACTGTTTGTCAGATGATGAACGGATATTTTTTTACCGTTAACAAAGGTTCCGTTGAGGCTGTTAAGGTCTTCTATGTAGAACTTGTCATCTTTTTTGAATATCCTGGCATGGGTGCCGGATACGGCCAGATTGTCCACGTGTATGTCGTTGGTTGGTTTTCGGCCAATGGTGAGGACATCCTTTTCCAGATTGAACTCCTTAAGCACCGCGTCTTTAAACTTGAGCAAAATCTTTGCCATTTTACCTCCT
>JADGAE010000270.1 GCA_015232165.1 Nitrospirota bacterium | reverse complement strand
GCAGGAATCCAGAAAGCGTAAAAGCATAGTTACCATGAAATATAAAAAAGATACAAAGTAAGGTTGTCATCTTGTTATGAAATCAGTTAGACTTGATTATATATGAGACACGTAATATTAGGCACGGCAGGACACATAGACCACGGCAAGAGCTCGTTGGTCAAGGCCCTTACCGGCACTGACCCTGACAGGTTGAAGGAAGAAAAGCTCAGGGGTATTACTATAGATCTGGGCTTTGCAGACCTGCGCTACGATGACCTGACCGTCGGGATTGTGGATGTCCCAGGACATGAGCGGCTTATCAGAAACATGCTTGCCGGGGCGGGGGGGATTGACATCGTGCTGTTGTGCATCGCTGCGGATGAGGGCGTTATGCCCCAGAGCAGGGAGCACCTGGCTATCTGTAACCTCCTTGGTATCAAGGACGGGCTTATAGTCCTGACCAAGAAAGACCTGGTAGATGATGACTTTTTAGAGCTTGTAGCAGAGGAGGTCAGGAGTTTTGTAAAGGGCACGTTTTTGGAAAACGCACAGATGCTGTCCGTATCGGCCAAGGACGGCACAAACATCGACCTGTTAAAGCAAAAGATAAAGAACATAGCCGCACGCATCAGACCTAAGTCCTCAGCAGGGATGTTCCGGATGCCCGTTGACAGGGTCTTTATACTCAAGGGGTTTGGCACGGTGGTTACTGGCACAACCCTGTCTGGCAGGGTGGCGATAGATGAGACCGTGGAGATCCTGCCCTCTAAGCTCAAGGGGAAGGTGCGCGGGCTTCACAATCATAATCAGCATGTAACGAAAGGTTATGCCGGTGCACGGCTTGCCATAAACCTTCAGGGCGTGGATAAGGATCAGGTACAACGCGGAGACGTTGTCGTCCTGCCGGATACCCTTTTACCCACGCAAAAAATAGACGTGGCCATAGAGCTTCTGAAAGACGCATCAGAGATCAAAAACCGCTCCCTCTTGCACCTGCACATAGGCACCTCGGAGGTCATTTCAAGGATAGTCCTCTACGGCAGACAGAAGCTCTTCCCTCAGGAGTCTGCCTACTGTCAACTGCGTTTGAACAGTCCTGTTGTTGCCATGTCTGGGGACAGGTTTATAATCAGACGCTATTCGCCTGTTGACACCATCGGAGGGGGCGTAGTCCTTGACCCCTCACCTCCAAGAAAGACCGACCCCGCCGCTCTTGAGATATTTCACAAGGGCAGCCTCCAGCCAAAGCTGGCCGAGAAGCTGAAACGCTCCGGCATCAATGGAACGACCATTGGTGCGCTGCGAGCATGGATCAACGAGGACGCAGACAAGGTAAACGCCGCCGTTGCAACGCTAAAGGGTAATGGTACACTTGTCGAGATCAACGATACCCTTATACACCAAGAGGCTGTCAACGACCTTAAAAACGATCTATTGGCATTTGTAAGACAGTATCATAAGCGATCTCCCATCAAGGTAGGCGTTACAAAGGAGGAACTCAAGGCTGAGTTCAGGATGGTTGATTCCAAGAACCTCTTTAAGCTCCTTGCCGACTTCAAGGAACTAAACATAGAGAAAGACCTCGTCTGTTTGAAAGGATTTAAGCCTGCCTTGACTACGCTGGATACTGGTGTCAAGACAAAGGTCATCGGATTACTCAAAGAGGCAAGGTTTCATCCTCTGTTTAAAGACGAGCTTGCCAAGACGCTTGCCATAAAAGACAGGCAGCTTGATGACATATTGAAACTCCTTGCAAGTGAGGGTAGCATCGTTCGTATCAACGACGCCCTCCATCTCCACAGAGACATCTTTGATGAGATGATCGCAACCCTGAAGCGCTTTTCTGTGAATCATAAGGAAATAACAGTTGCCGAGTTTAGAGACCTCCTGTCAACCACAAGGAAGTACGCCCTTTCCTATCTCGAATACCTCGATAGCAACCGATTTACAATGAGGGTCGGAGAGTCAAGAAAACTACTATTTGAACAGCATTCTCACTGAATTTGCAGAATGGCTTTTTATAAGAATTTTACTGTGTATATGAAAAATATTTTTCGCGGTGTTTTTATAGTATATTGCCTATATATCAATAAGTTACATTCGTTATCAGTGAGAATCGCTGCAAGTAGACAAAACGTCTAAAAAAAAAGGACATGAGAGCCTCTTGCAAAAGTCAAATCAAGCAATTATCGTGCCCCCAAAATATTGTTTAATATCAACTACTTACAAAATGAGTT
>JADGAE010000269.1 GCA_015232165.1 Nitrospirota bacterium | reverse complement strand
CGAGTGCGACTTGTTAAACCCGTACTTTGCAAACATGGCCATGAGATCAAATATCTTGACGGCCATCTTCTCTGCTATGCTATTGTTTATGGCACCGGCGACGAAGTCGTCCTTGAGGCGGTCCATCTCCTGAGCGATCTTTTTACCCATTGCCTTTCTGAGGATGTCGGCCTGTCCCATCGTGAAGCCGGCTAGTTTATTGGCGATCCTCATAACCTGCTCCTGGTACAGGATGACACCATAGGTCTCATCCAGGATGTCCTTTAACTGCGGCAGGTCGTATGTAACGGGGGTCTGACCCTTCTTGCGCTTGATGAAGTCATCCACCATGCCGCTGCCAATGGGCCCGGGGCGGTACAGGGCAACCAGGGCTATGAGGTCCTCAAATCGGTTGGGAGACATCTTGATAAGGATATCCCTCATGCCGGGACTCTCCAGTTGAAACACACCGGTGGTCAGACCACGGCTTAACAGCTCGTATGTCTCCGTATCGTCAACGGGGATGTCCTTGAGTACAAGGTCTATCCCGCGTTCTGTCAGGTATTGCAATGTCCGTCTAAGCACCGTCAGGGTCTTAAGGCCAAGGAAGTCAAACTTCAACAAGCCTATTTTTTCGATAGACCCCATGTCAAACTGCGTGATAATGGCGTCTTCTGAGGGGTGCTTGTACAGTGGGGTGTAGTCGGTCAGCGGGGTGGGTGAGATGACGACCCCTGCGGCGTGGGTTGAGGCATGTCGGCACAGCCCCTCAAGGCGCATGGCGATATCAATGAGGCGCTTGACCTCCTCTGATCTTTCGTAGGCACTCCTGAACTCCACCTCTGCCTCCAGTGCCTCCTTGATGGTGATATTGAGTGTCCCTGGGATGAGTTTGGCTATCCTGTCTACCTCGGCATAGGGCATACCCAGCGCCCTGCCAACGTCCCGCACGGAGGCCTTGGCCGCCATTGTCCCAAAGGTGATTATCTGGGCAACGTGGTCCTTGCCGTAGCGCTCTGCCGTGTATATGATGACCTCTCCTCGTCTGTCCTTGCAGAAGTCAACGTCTATATCGGGCATACTGATGCGGTCGGGGTTAAGGAAACGTTCAAAGAGGAGGTTGTACTTGATCGGGTCTATGTCAGTGATGTCCAGACAGTAGGCAATCAGCGAACCGGCGGCAGAACCCCTGCCAGGGCCAACCGGGATGTCTTTCTTGCGAGCGAAGTTTATAAAGTCCCACACGATTAAAAAATACGAGGCAAACCCCATCTTGTTAATCACCTTCAGTTCGGTGTCAAAGCGCTCCGTGTACTGTGTTGATGGCTGGGGGCCTATCTTTCTGGCCAATCCATCCAGGGCAAGCCCTTTGAGGTATGTCTCAGGTGTGGCGGCTCCCTCTATATGATACTGGGGCAGCATGTTTTTGTAGAGCTGGAAGGACAGGTTGCATCTTTCGGCGATTTCCCTGGTGTTAAGGATGGCCTCCGGGGTCTCCGAAAATGCCTGTCTCATCTCCTGTGGGGACTTGAAGTACAGCTCGCTTGTCTTAAACCTCATCCTGTCGGTATCGGTGATGGTCTTTCCCGTCTGTATGCACAGGAGGATGTCGTGTGCGGTGGCGTCTTCTCTGCGCAGGTAGTGGCAATCGTTTGTGGCCACGAGCTTGACGTCTATATCTCTGGAGAGGGCGATGAGTTTCTTGTTGACGTCTATTTGTTCGGTCATGCCGTTGTCCTGTATCTCAAGGTACAGGTTATCGGCCCCAAAGATGTCCATGTATCTGACGGCGGCCTCTCTGGCCGTGTCGATCATATCCCGTTGCAGGTAAAACGGCACCTCGCCCTTGAGGCAGGCCGTCAGGGCAATCAGTCCCTTGTTGTGTTGTTGCAGCAGCTCCATGTCGATGCGCGGCCTGTAGTAGAACCCTTCGGTGTAGGCCTTTGTGACAAGCGTGACGAGGTTCTTGTAGCCTTCGGGGTCCTTGGCCAACAGGACGAGGTGGAAGTATGACCCCTTGGTGTCGGTCTTGTTTCTGTCGTGGCGGTTGCCCTGGGCGACGTACAGCTCGCATCCGATGATTGGTTTGATACCGGCATCCTTGGCCTTCTTATAGAAATCAATGGCCCCAAACAGGTTGCCATGGTCCGTGATGGCCACCGCAGGCATATTGTACTGCAGGGCCATCTCTATAAGCTCGCCGATCCGTATAGCCCCATCCAGCAGGCTGTACTCGGTATGCAGATGAAGC
>JADGAE010000268.1:1254-2231 GCA_015232165.1 Nitrospirota bacterium | reverse complement strand
ATGCCCTGACCTCGTCCTCTTCGGGGTCTCTGTTGCCGGGGGGACGACACTTGACGATGTTGGCAATGTAGACGGATTGACGCGAGAAACCCATCTTTTCGATCAGGCTTGTAAGGAGCTTTCCTGCTCTGCCCACAAACGGACGCCCTTGCTCATCCTCATCAGCCCCGGGCCCCTCACCGACAAACAACACCCGGGCGGTAGAAGAACCCTCGCCAAAGACGATATTTTTCCTGCCGGCATACAGCTTGCAGCGCGTACACTGGCCAATTTCGTCCCTTACGGCCTGCAAAGGGTCAACGTCTTGCATAGGCTCAACGTCCAACCTCAAAGGCGGTAGGACGTCAAAATCAAGGTGCCTGTAGACCTTGAGCATCTCTATCAAAACGGCATAAGTATCTTTCTTGGACGACATTTTTATCGTTCTCCCCTGTCCCAATGAGCTTTTGCCTTGAGCAACTGGCACAGTTGTATTTACCTGCTCTATGTCTTGTTTAATTGCCCCAGGAGGGCATTTAGGCTCTCAACAATCGATCTCACAATTGGCGGGGCTACTTTTGACTTGTTACCCCCTCTTATGTCCCCCAAGAGGGATCGAATCCCGTCGATACCGCTCAGAAGGACCGTAACGGCATCCTCGTCGGGCAGGAGTCGGTGCTGCCTGAAAAAATGCAGCACATTCTCCATGCTATGTGAGACCGATTCTATGTCCTTGAGGTTGAGCAAATTGGCACCTGCCTTTATGGAATGAGCACCTCGAAAGATACCGTTCAAAAGCGTCTCGCACTCCTGCCCCTTGACCCTGTGTATACCAAGGAGGGTATCCTCTATATCATCCAGACGCTCGGACGTCTCCTCAATATAGGTGGTTATTACCTCGTCGTCTTCTTCAAATTCCACCACGGCACCTCTATCTATACAGCGTATCTTCTTTATATTTCATGGTAACTATGCTGTTACGCATCCTGGATTCCTGG
>JADGAE010000268.1:0-1195 GCA_015232165.1 Nitrospirota bacterium | reverse complement strand
ACTGTCATTCCTGCGAAAGCAGGAATCCATGTCTTTAAGCCATGAAGTTAATTTTACCATGCTTTTTTTAATAGGATACTATACAGCCTTGCTATGTGTCGGTCCTTTCTATCAACCGTATGGCCATCTCGGCCATCTTGTTAAGGTCGGGCTTGGAGACCTGGTAATCGGCCTTTACGGACTCTCCCTTGTGACGCAGCTCATCCGTTATAATGGAGGAGTACAGGATCACCGGGAGGTGCTTGAGCCCGGGGTCTTCCTTGATGTTCTTGGTAAGCGTAAAGCCGTCTAACTGCGGCATCTCTATGTCGGATATCACGATGTCTACGAATTCGTTGATTGCTCTGCCCTCATCCGCGGCCTGTTGTGCAATTCGTTTGAGGTATAACAATGCCTCCTCCCCGTTGTTTACTATATGGGTGGAGAAGTTGGCCCCCTGGAGGTTCTTTTTAAGCATCAGGCGGATGGTTGGCGAGTCGTCGGCTATCAGGGCCATGTAGTTCTTTTGTGCCCTGACGTTGGTATGCCACATCTCTTCGGTGGATTCCGGGTTGAGGTCCGAAATGATGTGCTCAAGGTCCAGGAGCTGGATAAAGTGATCGTCCTTGATCACCATCCCTACTATGGAACTGGAACCCACCTTGTTTATAAACTCGTTGGGCGGTATGACATCCTTCCACACCACGCGGTGGATCTCCGTGACCCCAGAGACCAGAAAACCCTGCACCGATTGACTGAACTCGGTGATGATGACAATTTCGTTGTTGGTCCTCACCCGCTCCATGCTCAACCATTCACTAAGGTCTATCACGGGCACTATCAGATTGCGTAAGGGGATAGTCCCTAAAAAACACGGATTCTGAGAATATTCCTTTTGCTCAAGATTGGGGCTTTCGATCACCTGCATCACCTTGGCAACGTTCATGCCAAAGTAGCAGGCCTGCGTATTGCCATCAATGGAGGACGGCTCATATATATAAAACTCAAGTATCTCAAACTCATTTGTCCCCGTCTCAAGGAGTATCTGAGACTTAATCTGTTCTATTATATCCATAACGTATCATCTGCCCCCTTATTTTATTTTTCCATCCTTTAAGTTATCTCTATATTAAACCATAATTAAACCATAAACGACAACTAAGGTGCATAAATTTTTGGTGGATAACAAGTGGTAATAAAAGTGCATATAAAGGGG
>JADGAE010000267.1 GCA_015232165.1 Nitrospirota bacterium | reverse complement strand
CAAGGGGAGGGGTGAGCCACCCCGGGCACGAAGAAGTCCCCTTGACCCCATTTTTACCATGCTTTTTTAAGAGGATACATACCGACAATAATTAATCATATGCGAGCAAAGCAAGAAGGGATGATGCCACAATCAACCGTGGAGGGCAGGATTCAAACTGTTTTTTGCCTCCATAATATGGCGTTGTTATTATGCGGCAGCAATGTGACTACGTTTGAATGGAGTGCTATGGTTGAGACTTCTGAATACTTTTGATATAATTAAAGCGACAAGATGATAGGTTCAATAAGGGGCAGAGTGATACGCAAGAGGGCAACGGAGGTTTTAATAGAGACAAACGGCGTTGGGTATGAGGTGCATGTTGCCATCAACTGTGAGCTTCCCGGGGAGGGCAACGACTTGTTTCTCTACATCTACACATACGTCAGGGAGGACTCCCTTCAGTTGTATGGATTTATGAGGGAGGAGGAGAGGTTGCTCTTTAGCAGGCTTCTTGGCGTCTCCGGTATAGGGCCGAGGATTGCCCTGGCCACGCTGTCGGGATTGTCGGTGGAGCGGTTTGCCGCGGCAATTGAGGGGGAGGATGTGGCGGTGTTGTCGCGCCTGCCGGGTATTGGCAAAAAGACGGCTCAGAGGCTCATCCTTGAACTCAAGGGAAAGCTGCCCTCTATCGTGTCTGCCAAGGACTCGGGGTACGAAGACGCCCTGTCTGCACTGCTGACACTTGGGTACAAAAAGCAGGACGTCATCACCACCCTCGATGCACTCAACAAAAAGGGCATCCGGGATATCGAAACACTCATCAGGGAGGCACTAAAATATCTTTCGGATGGGGCGGGTAATTGAAAAAAGAAGACCTCTGCCAACCCAACGTCCTGAAGGATGATATCACAACAGAGGTCACACTCAGACCAAAGACCTTTGCCGACTTCATCGGTCAGGACAGACTCAAGGAAAACCTCGGCGTCTTCATAGAGGCCGCCAAGGGACGTGGCGAACCACTTGACCATATACTGTTTTGCGGCCCCCCGGGACTTGGAAAGACTACGCTTGCAAACATCATAGCCAACGAACTGAAGGTCAACATAAAGTCCACTTCCGGCCCCGTCCTGGAGAGACAGGGAGACCTCGCCGCCATACTGACAAACCTCTCAGACCACGACATACTCTTCATAGACGAGATCCACAGGATGCCGCGCGTTGTAGAGGAGGTCCTGTATCCGGCGATGGAGGACTTTAAGCTCGACATTCTTATCGGACAAGGCCCAAATGCCAGGACGCTTAAGCTCAATCTCCCACGTTTCACCCTTGCGGGGGCAACCACGCGCACCGGCCTACTGACCTCCCCGTTGCGTGACCGCTTTGGCGTCATCAACAGGCTGCAATATTACAGCGCCGATGAGATCGTCGTTATTGTAAGGCGTTCGGCCAAGATACTCAACGTCCGGATAAGCGATGACGCAGCCCTGGAGATCGCAAAACGAGCACGCGCCACACCAAGAATCGCAAACAGATTGCTACGCAGGGTTCGGGACTTTGCGCAGGTCAGAAACAGCGGCCTTATCGATATCTCAATAACCGACAGTTCGCTCTTGGCCCTGAACATAGATAAAATAGGCCTGGATGAGATGGACAGAAGACTCCTTCAGACCATAATAGAGAAGTACAATGGCGGCCCCGTTGGTCTGGACACCCTCGCCGCATCGGTCAGTGAGGAGAAGGACACCATAGAGGACGTCTATGAGCCGTTTCTAATACAAGAAGGATTGATTGAAAGGACGCCGCGCGGCAGACTTGCCACAAGACTTGCCTACAAACACCTGGGTATAGACCTGCCACATAGGCTATTCTAAAACCAAAAATGGCACGGGGTCAAGGGGGCGTTTTGTGGCCGGGGCGGGTGCGACAATGTCAAAATAATTAATTATGGGCAGGTACCTACAATGAAGATACTGATCATCAAGCCAAGCTCCCTGGGGGATGTCATCCATACCCTGCCTTTTCTGAGCGCCTTACGTGAGGGCTATCCGCAGGCCGAAATCCACTGGGTCATCGCCAGGGGGTTGTGCGATCTCCTGGATGGCCATCCGATGATCAACAGGCTCTGGGCCATAGACAAGGACCAGTGGAAGAGACCCGGGCGCATAAAGGAGACTATTGCAGAACTCAACGCGTTACGGATCGGCCTGAGAGCGGAGCACTTCGATGTCGTCGTTGATCTGCAGGGGCTGTTCAGGAGCGGGCTTGTCGCAGCGCTGTCAGGATGCCCGCTGAGGATCGGATTCAAGGAGGCCAGAGAGGGCAGCAGGCTGTTT
>JADGAE010000266.1 GCA_015232165.1 Nitrospirota bacterium | reverse complement strand
ATTCGCATCTTTGTTCATACCCCTATATTATATCATAACCACATAAAATTGAACGCACCAGGCTCGATCATGATGGGGTCAAGGGGACTGGTCCCCTTGCGGGGGGGTTGAAGGGGGGGCGGAGCCGCCCCCTTCCTTCTTTTCTTTGGATGGGATTACTAACGTGACCTCTGTTCCTTTGCCTATCACGCTTGAGATGGTGATCTGTGCACCGATGACGCTGAGCAACTCCCACACAATAGCAAGCCCTATGCCCATGCCGCTGGAGTTCCTGCCCTTGTAGAAGCGTTCAAAGACAAGGGGTAGTTCCTCGGTGGATATCCCAATGCCGGTGTCCCTGACCTTGATCCAGACGGCAGCGGCACCGCCTCCGTACTCAATGCCAACACCGCCTTCACTTGTGTATCTGATGGCGTTAGAGAGCAGGTTATCAAGGATGGCTGCCAATATCTCACCATCCGTGTTGACGGTCACATCCGAGCCGTGTAATGAGAGATCGAGGGACTTCTTTAGCGCGACCTGTCTGTATCTGTCAACCGTTTCGGACAGGAAGTCCCTGAGGCTGATCTCACTGTAGCTGCGGGGCTTAAAGAAACCGGCCTCGGCACGTGTAAGGTCTTCAATGCCCTTTATAAGACGCATTAACCTCTCCGCCTCAGCCATGATGTTCTGTGTTGCCCCCGAGTGCTCAACCACACCGTCAAGAACCGCCTCTGCATTTGCCTTGATGATCGTAAGCGGGGTCCTCAACTGGTGGGTGATATCGGCCATGACGTGCTTTCTAACGTCGGCATTGCGCTTTAGCTGTTCAGCCATGTGATTAAATGACTCGGTGAGGGCGCTTAATTCGTCGTTGCCTCTGTGGGCAATCCTCATGCTAAAATCCCCCCTGGCGATCCTTGCGACACCCTCCTTGAGCCTCTTCAGCGGTAACGACAACAGCGTGCTAAAAAGCAACGCAAGCAGCAACGACCCCACACCGGCTATCGCAAACGATAGCAGCATGAATCTCATCGCCCGTTTCTTAAAGATTTCCTCCCTCGCGCGGATATCATCTCTGACAAGCGGCGTAAATCTCACCTGACCAACCTTCTTGCCATCCACAATGATATCGTAGTGTCTGGTTGCCTTAGCGGGGTCTCTTGTGCCAATGATGCCAGCCATCTTCCGTCTCATTGACTGACTTACGTGTTGCAGCACGTCGCTATCGTCCATTATCTCTCTGCCATCCGCGTCAAGGACAACCATGTCCAACCCAAGCATTATCCCCCAGTGTACAGACTCCATCACACTGGCGTGGTTGAACCTGCCATCCTCATAGCCACCCTCAACGGAGGCCCTCAACCAGTAGATGTTGGCCTCTTCAATGCCCGCCCTGTAGCTATCGAAGTCCATCACGGTTGCGTGCTTAAAGATGACGTTTGAGACACCGGCAACAACGATCACACTCAGGAAGGATAGAAATATCTTAGTCTTCATCAGGTGTGCATTTAAAACTGTATCCGACACCGTAGATGGTCTTGATGCAATCGTATGGACCCAACTTCTGTCTTATGTTCTTCATGTGTGCATCTATGGTCCTGTCATAGCCGTCAAAGTCATAACCGAGCACGATGTTTGTCAGTTGTATCCTCGTCAGCACCCTGCCGTGGTTGCCGGCAAGGACAACGAGCATCTTAAACTCCGTTGGCGTCAGTGATACGCACTTGCCGCAGACCTTTACCTCGTGGCTGTCCCTGTCTATTATCAGGCTGCCGTTGTTGAAGCTCAGTGCTCGTTGTTTCTTTCCGGTCCTCCTGAGGCAGACCGTGACCCTGGCCATGAGCTCCTTTGGGCTAAAGGGCTTGATGACGTAATCGTCTGCCCCCATTAAAAGCCCCCTGACCCGGTCGTCCTCGTGTGTCTTTGCCGTGAGCATGATGATTGGGATATCGGAATCGGCACGTATCGCCTGACAAAGGTCCTCGCCATCCATGTCGGGCAGCTTGAGGTCGAGGATCACCAGGTCCGGCAGCCGGCTCATCAGCCTCAGCCCCTCAGCCCCGCTAAGGGCATTAAGCACCGTATAGCCCTCTCTCAAGAGGTACGTCGAGATTATGTCGCTTATCTTTTCCTCATCCTCGATAATCAACACCTTATGCCTTAACGGGGTATCCACTTGTCCGCTATATTATAACATTCTTCGTATCTTCTTTATATTTCATGGTAAGAGAAAGAAGGAGGGCAGCTCCGCCCGCACGGCGGGTGTTGCCGCACCCCCTCCTCAGACCTCCCCTGCAAGGGGGCCGGCCCCCTTGACCCCATTTTACCATGCCTTTTTAAGAGGATACCATCTTTCGCCTAAATCTCCACCT
>JADGAE010000265.1 GCA_015232165.1 Nitrospirota bacterium | reverse complement strand
ACAGAGTCCTTCTCCCTTTTTTTTCTCAAGGCACCCATGACTTTTTGATGCGCCCCCTTTGTTTAAAATCAAGCCTGCGCATAACGATGGTTTAGTCTCTTTAGCTCAACCACAAAGGCTGCACCTGTTTGGGTGTTCTCTGCGCGAATCTTGCCGCCCATGTTACCCTCAATGATGGTCCTGGCCATGTAGAGACCAATGCCGCTGCCGTCCGCTTTGGTCGTATAGTATGGCTCAAACAGCCTGTCCATATGTTCCGCCGGTATGCCGCCGCCGCTGTCGCTGATGATCAGTATTACATTGTCGTTGTCGTTGTATGCCCTGATGGCTATGTCTCTTGGCATGACGACGGGGCCTTCACGCTGCATAATGGCCTCCACGCTGTTGTTGAGGATGTTAAGCACCACCTGCTTAAACTCGTTGGGATAACCACAGACAAGGGTATTACCCTCTCTTGCAATATCAAGGTCAATGGCAACAGCCTTCAGTTGCGCCGATAACAGATTCACCACCTCCCTGACGGCCTCCACACAATCAAAATCCACCTTGTTCTTGGACGGCTTAAAGAAGTTCCTGAAGTCATCTATTGTGCCGGACATGAACTTTATCTGTGTCGTGGCCTCGGCAACAAACTCGTCCACGTACTGCCTGTTGACCTCGCCAAAGGAGTAGGCCTCGGCAACATCACTGACGATCAACGACAAGGTGTTCAGTGGTTGCTTCCACTGATGGGCAATCACGGCTATCATTTCGCCCATGGCAGCCAGACGCGATTGATGAATCAGTATCTGCTCCTGCGTAGCTCTGGCGGCGACCTCCTCTTGCACCTTACGCTGGAGGTTCTTGTTCATATTATCGAGTTCTTCGGTCTTCCGTAGCAGTTCTCTTTCGAGCATAATCTTTTCGGTGATATCCGACCAGGTGCCAAGGACCAGAATGGGGGTTGATGCTTTATCCAGGATGAGCCTGGTGTTGTCCTGCAGCCATCTGTAGTTGCCGCCGACATCCATCATTCTGTACTTGGTGATATTGTGTGCATTAGTATAGACGGTGTTAAGGCTGTCCAGCGCCACCTCCTGATCGTCAGGGTGTACCTTCCTGAACCAGAGTTCAGGGTCATCTATAAACTGACTCGGTGAATAGCCCAGGATGTCTGCGATGTTTTCGCTTATGTAGATGATTGGGTAGCCGCTGCCGGGGATACGGCTATATATGACCGCATGACTGGAATCGATCAGTCCCTCTAACTGCTTTCTTATAAGCAAAAGCGACCTCTCATATTGCAATCGCCGATTCTTTTCCTTGATGAAAATGGTAAACACGTACAGCAACAACACGGCCCCTCCCGTGCAAACTGCCGCAAGCAACAAAAGCAAAGAGCCTATGATACCGGATTTCCTAACCATCTCTATACCCCCTGAAACACGCCGCTACTCTACTATAATTACACCGGAGCCTTTTACGACCCTTCCGATAACGGCATGGAAGACGTCCGACCGTTCAAATATCCCGAGTTTCTCCGGAGCCAGGGCTATCAACAGCCCTCCCGAGGTCTGAGGGTCTGACAGGATGAGTTGCCTTTCTTTTTCGATGCGTGGTGAAAATCTGGTGTTTTCACCGACGAAGCCGAGGTTCTTATACGCCCCGCCCGGGCATATCCCTCGAATTGCCAGTTCCGTTGTCATTGGCAATATCGGTATCGCATCGTAGCTCATAACAAAATCGACGGAGGCTCCCCTGAGCATGTTGCAGGCGTGTCCGAGGAGTCCAAAGCCGGTAACATCGGTACATGCGGATGCCCTTGCCTGTACGGCCAGTTTCGATGCGGTGTCGTTGATGGTCAGCATCCAGTTGACGGCCTCGTTGATATCATCATCGTTGATAATTCTGTTCTTGAGCGCGGTGGTGAGTATGCCGATGCCGAGGGGTTTGGTCAACACCAGCAGGTCCCCCGGTTTTGCGGTGCCAACCCTGAGTATCGCGTCTTCTGCAACGACCCCCGTTACGGCAAGGCCAAACTGGAGCTCCACGGCATTGATGCTATGTCCGCCGATCAAGAATGCCCCGGTCCTCCCTAACGATTGCAGCGCCCCCTTGAGGATGAGCTTGAGTACTGAGATGTCGTAATCACATGCGGGGAAGGCCGCCACTGCCATAGCTGCCACGGGTCTGCCCCCCATTGCGTAGACGTCGCTCAGGGAGTTAACCGCACTTATGGCACCAAACAACTGCGGGTCATTCACCACAGGGGTCATGAAATCAACCGTCTCCACGATCGTCATCCCGCCCATGCGATAGATACCCGCATCATCGCCCGGCCCTACGATGACCTCACCCGCATCATAACAAGTCTCT
>JADGAE010000264.1 GCA_015232165.1 Nitrospirota bacterium | reverse complement strand
AGGACTGGGAAGTTGTTATAGACCTCTTCGTAGAGGTCTTTGTCGTAGTTGCCCAGGACATACATCTGGTTGAAGTTTGACGCATAGACCTCCTCGTTTAGCAGATAGAGGGCAAAGACATCCCGGCCCCTTACAAACAGTTGGAGATACAGGCCGTCGTTGCGTGGATAATCAACCTGATGAATAATTGTACCCTCGCGGATGTAGATGGCCTTTTTGACGGGGTAGGTATCATTGACGATTCCCTTGTTCATATCCACCTGGTACTTGTTGCAGCCGTAGACGTTTTTTACAAACGTATTGCATTGCAGATATACAAGGGTGAGCTCTTTCCTGGTGGAATGGCGCACCGGATCAATGCCGCGGATGGAGTATATCCAGGAGAACTTGAGGATCATGTCCCGCGTAAACAGCAGATACAGCCTGTCGTTTTTGACACCGTCCAGGACGGAGTTAATGGCGCGACCTTCCAGGACGGCCTCGGGGGGCACGGATGACCCGTTGCCGTTTAACAGACTTATCACGTTGTACAACTCAACCTGACTCTTGGACGTAATCGCATGAGATATCAGATAGGTCTTGTTACCTCTTTGTGAGCCGCCGTCTATAAACGTTGCAGCTCCGGCGAGGTCCTCTATGGCATAACCGTTGTCCCACCAAGATAAGATAACGGAGTTATGCGGCAGACGGTCTCTCATATACATCAGATTCGAGTACGTCTCCGGTGTTATTGATGGTGACGGGACGTAATCATAGGAGGTCTGTTTCAGGATCAGCGCCAAGAACACAAGAGCGGAAACGTATGTAAGTAACTCTTTGAGGAGTGGCCGTTTAACGTGCAGTTTTTCAAGGATGAAGCCCGAACCAACCGTCAGGGTATAGCCATATCCAACCCCCACAAGCGGGGCAAGGTACATCACAAACCTGTTGGAGCCCAACAGCGACATAAGTCCAACAAATATTATGGGTGCCAACGGTATTGTCTTTTTAAGGTTCAGTAGGGCAAACAGGAGAAACAACACAAGTCCTAAAACAGTCAGCGCCTGATTGTCCAGGACGTAGGACAGGATGTCATTGATGGGTTCCCGTATGACCTCGCGTATTGCCACGGAGGCCACACCCGTGCTCAACCTTGCTGCTTCACCGAGGGAGGGTTGATCGTTTGAGAGGTTTCGCAGTATGTAATTTGATACAAACCCTCTTGCGTTAGAGATGACACCAGTTACGGTAGTCCTGTCTATCCTGGCGGCCTGATAGAGTGATGTCGCGACGATGACGGCAGCAATCGCCCATTTCATCCACCTGTTCTTGCCCGTGTCGGTGGAGTAGACAAATACCATGCCCATGACAACTACAAACACGACCGGCAGATACACAACAGGCAGCTTGTCCCCAAAGACCCCCGATGCCGAGATAAGCAGGAAGATTATCGTACCAACGAGGATGTCCTTTGCGGACGTCTTGCCGGCAATTAGAGAGATAACAAGCGTTATCAGATAGGCAACAAAAAAGTGCCACGCCGTATACCAGTACGAAAACACAAACAGCGTTAGTCCGGCAAGTGCACAATAAATGTAGGTGTATCTCTTGTGTGTAGCGTTAGAGGCAAGAAGTATGAATAGCGACGTCAAAAACGGGAAGAACAGATTTAGCGCATCCGTGTCGATCCATCCTACTGAACTTCTGGAAAAATACACGCTGCTAAACGATCCGATCAGACACCCCACTATGCCCGCAACCGGATAGCCGCTCCTGAAGAAGTAGACCAGAAACGGTATCAGAAACAATCCCGATAGAAACATGATCAGGTAAACACCGGTTATATAGATGTTGTCGTCGAAGAATACGGAGAGTTTGGCAATCATGATGCACAACAGGGGCAGACGTGCGGGGTTGGGTATCCCTTCGGGGTAGTTCCTGAGTGGATCGACAGAGTCTTTGGAGTAGGCGCCGACCTTGTACTGACGTGCCAGTCTTAGCCAGTAGAAGGCATCAAGGGTGGTCACGATCGGGGTGCCGTTGACGAAGTAGTTGGCGGGTGCGTCTTTCCACTTCCCGTACTGGTGCAGTCTAACCGCCGTAACCACAGTCATGCAAAGGACAATCGCCACAATGAGGGCTATGTTAGTCTTGCTGAAAAACGCCTTCGATATCAAATTCAAGCCCCTCCGTAATACAGCAATGAGGGCGGCTCCGCACGCACGGCGGGTGTTGCCGCACCCCCTCCCTAGACCTCCCCCGCGCTGTCCTTCTTGTTGCAGCCTGCCAACTGCAAGACTATAATGGCAAAAAGTATTACATGAATTCTTTTCACAGTGAATTTTAACCCTTGGGGTACAACTTTGTCAATACACGGAAA
>JADGAE010000263.1 GCA_015232165.1 Nitrospirota bacterium | reverse complement strand
TGATAAAGCCTCCGTATACGAGGCTAAAGGGTGTTGGGCAGGCCCCGTACTTCCCGCTTGGACTTGGGTATGTGGCCGCCGTGCTCAATCAGTGTGGTTTTAACGCCTGTATATACCATGCCGAGACACCGCATCCTGGTGAGAACACGGCCCTTACGGATGCCGATATTGGCTTTGATTTCAGGTCAAGGAGTTATCGCAGATATCGGCAGAACTTACAGGACAATGACCACTACATCTGGAGGGAGGTGGCACAGACGCTTCGGAGTTTCAAGCCGGACGTTGTAGGGATATCCGTGCTCTCCGTGGAGACTGCCTCGGCATTTAAGTTAAGCCGACTCACGAAGGACTACAACGAACGGTGTGTGGTGGTGTGGGGGGGGGTGCATCCTAGCTTCCTGCCCGATGATTGCCTGAAAAACACCGAGGTGGACTTCGTCGTCAGGGGCGAGGGGGAGTATGCGATGCTTGAGCTGTGTCAGTTACTCAGGCAGGGGATGCCTGTAACACCCTCGGCATTATCCGAGATACACGGGCTGTCATTCAAAGACAATGGCCGGGTAATCCATAACCCCGCACGCCCTGCCATCGCAAGCCTCGATGACATCCCGTTTCCGGACCGACAAAACGTCCTGTATCGCGAGACCATAGATTTTAAGTCGCTTGGCAGCATGATCGTATCGCGCGGATGTCCGTTTCGCTGTACGTTCTGTTCATCCAGGAATTTCTGGGACAAGAAGGTGCGTCTGCGTAGCCCTGAAAATGTCATCCGTGAGATCACCTTCCTGCAAAATACCTACGGGACAAGACACATTATGTTCTGGGACGACTCCTTCACGATAAACAGGAAGGTTATCGAGAAATACTGTCGCAGCATCATAGACAGCCGCCTAAAGATAAGCTGGAAGACCGCCACGCGCGCAGACCTAATAGACGAAGAACTCCTTGATCTGATGAAAAAGGCCGGATGCGTCAAACTGGAGATAGGCGTCGAAAGCGGCAGCGAACGTATCAAGAAGATGATAAACAAGGACGTGTCAAACGACGATATCCTGAGGGCCTTTGCACTGTTACGCAAAAAGGGGATTGGTTCAGGGGCATTCTTCATGGCCGGTTTTCCGCAGGAGACCCTTGATGACCTGCGTGAGACATTTGACTTTATGCGCCGACTAAATGCCGATGAGCTTGCCTTTAACATCTTTGACCCCATGCCGGGAAGCAGTGAGTACGACAAGTGTATCGAGCTGGGACTTATCACCGGCACCCCGGACTGGAATAATTTCCCGCTGTGGCCTGATGCCTATTTCGTCAAAGACATCGTCAGGCAAGAGTTTGATCGGCAGGTTGAGGAGATCGCCAGGTGGCTGTATGCCTACAACAACAGCCTGCCCGTGCGCCTTCGGAGAAGCAGGCAGCATGTAGCATTCTTGCTTAAGCACGACCCGGTTATGCTCCTAAGAAAAACGATTGGATATCTGGTTCGGAGACTCAAGGTGCGTCGCACCAAGACCACAACTTAAAACGTCTTTGATTGCAGAAATGCCATTGCGGGATTATAATATTTAAAGAGCTTCTCTCGTTGCTTAAACTCATTTGAGTGGACACGGCGTTTGCCGTTGCTTGGGGCAACGTTGATGGCCGCATGAAGCATTTCGTGGTAGACCACATACTCGAGTATGTATTGGGGGATGGTGGCGCTATCAAGGACGGGGTTGAGGCGGATCACGTTGGAGGGGCCGTGGTAGCTGCCGAGCCTTCGTGTCTTGACACGACGTTTGCGGGTTTTCTTGCCCCACGTTATGACGGCGTTGATGCTGCCGCAGAAGTACTCCTCGTTTATCCGGTTGTAGATGTCAAGCAGGTTATAGTGTCTACCCTGGTGGGTTGTGAGTATTTTCCTGTGGGTGACCTTCTTGATGCGATTTGAATTGTTGCGTATATATTGTCTGATAAGCGGGGTCTTGACCTTTGTGTCTTTCAGTAAAGCACCTATTTCGTTTATGACCTCCGGCTCCGCATCCAGAAACATTTGATTAATGCGTACAATCAACCCCTTGACTCCATGGCTCACTGAAAGCATAGAGGTAGTGTTGTCTGTGATCTTCAGAGTCACCACCTTACCCGATACCTCCTCTATGTGTGCCTTTAAGGACAACGTGCTATGTAAGTATCTGCCCATAATTATATACGAAAGAAGAAAGAAGTGGGCGGCTCCGCACGCACGGCGGGTGTAGGAAAGTTTTTTTTCCCCGGACTATTCGGGGCGAAAACCACGATCCATTATCTGTCCAAAGGTATAGGGGCAGATATCAGGTAATTCCTTGGCGCTAATTCCTGTTTCATCTTCAAATGATAGTTTAGCTTCTATAAATTC
>JADGAE010000007.1 GCA_015232165.1 Nitrospirota bacterium | reverse complement strand
TTATACCTTGTTCAAGTGTATGTTCCAATGCGTAACATGAGTGCTTAAGTCAACATCATTAGGTCTGAGGGGGGTGCGGCAACACCCGCCATGCGGGCGGAGCCGCCCATTTATTTGGCTTTTTCTTCGCCTTCCAGACATTTCAGTACCGCAATCAGACACTCCAGCACGCCTGACTGCTCCGCGTGCATCGTGACGACCTCAAAGCCCTTCTGACTGTACCGTATCTTTTGTCTGCTTCGTGCTTCAGCCTCAGAGAGACGCTCAAGGGTTGGGATATCCTCCGTGGCAAGACCTATGAGCACGGAGTCGGTCAGGGGTACTACAGAGAGCACCTTCGTCCTCTTGCATAGAAGCCGCAGTTGCATGATGTTAAACAGGTTGATGAGCCTCTGCGGCAGCCTTCCAAACCTGTCGGTCATTTCGTCCTGGAGGGCAAATAGCTCATCGTCGGTCTTTGATAGGGCTATGCGCCTGTAGAAGTTGAGTCTAAGCGTGACGTCCTCAACGTAATCATCTGGGATGACGGCCTCGATCCTCAGATCGATAACCGGCTCCGACTCTTGCTCTATTGGCAGACCGCGCAACTGTGCGATCTCCTCCTGGAGCATGTCCATGTAGGTGTCAAACCCCACTTCGTATATATGCCCCGACTGCTGTGCGCCAAGCATATTTCCTGCACCGCGTATTTCCATGTCCTTGAGGGCCAGCTTCAGCCCCGCACCCAGATAACTCAACTCCTGCAGGGCAGCCAGACGCTTTTTGGCATCCTCGGTGATCAGGTCCTCCCCGGGGATGAACATGTAGGCATAGGCACGTACATCGCTCCTGCCCACCCGTCCACGCAACTGATACAGGTCCGCAAGGCCCATCATGTCGGCACGGTTGATGATTATCGTGTTTGCCGTGGGGATGTCTATGCCCGAACCGATAATAGAGGTTGATACCAGGACGTCCAGGTCACGCTTGATAAAACGCACCATGATGTCCTCTAACTGGTGCTCGTTCATCTGTCCGTGGGCAACTGCAATCGTGGCCTGCGGCACGAGCGACTTTACAAGGGCCGCCAGCTTTTCAATATCGGCGATCCGATTGTGGACAAAAAACACCTGCCCCTTTCTGTCAAGCTCTCGACGGAGGGCCTCCCTGAGCACGTCCTGATTAAACTGGCATATAATGGTGCGCACCGCCTGACGGTCTTCCGGTGGGGTCGCAAGCGTGCTCATTGTCCAGATGCCGGAGAGGGCCATCTGCAACGTCCGTGGGATGGGTGTGGCACTGAGGCTCAGGCAGTGAGTGCCCTGCTTCATCTCCTTGATACGCTCCTTTTGGGCAACGCCAAAGCGGTGCTCCTCGTCTATTACTAAAAGCCCCAAGGCGGGCACCTTGACGTCCTTTCTCAACAGCCCCTGGGTCCCTATGATGACGTCTATCTCTCCCTTGGCAAGTCTTTTGAGTGTCTCGTTTATCTTGGCGGGTGGCTTGAATCTGCTTATGAAGTCAATCTTGGCTGCAAACGGAGAGAAACGCTCCTTGAAGTTCAGGTAGTGTTGCTCGCACAGGATGGTGGTTGGCACGAGGATTGCGACCTGTCTGCCGTCGTAGACCGCCTTAAAGGCCGCCCGCATGGCCACCTCCGTCTTGCCGTAGCCAACGTCGCCACAGAGGAGCCTGTCCATTGGCCTGGTTGACTCCATGTCGCGTTTTATGTCCGTGATGGCGGTCATTTGATCAACAGTAGGCTCATACGGAAAGAAATCGTCAAACTCGGCATGCACGGGGCCGTCCGAGCAGAGGGCCTCGGCCTCCACGATACCGCGTTGTGCGTAGTGTCGGATGAGTTTGGCGGCAAGTTCCTGCACCTTGCCCTTGACCTTCTTTCTGGCCTTCTGCCAGGTCTTACCGCCAAGTCTGTCGAGTTTGGGCAGCGCCCCCTCGTGGGCGTAGTACTTCTTGATTACCCCGATGTCCCGGGCGGGGATGTACAGCCTTGCATCGTCCGCGTATCCCAGGACCAACATGTCGGAGACAAACCCCTCCACCGTCTCCTTTTTCAATCCCTCAAAGACGCCAATGCCGTGCTCCTGGTGCACCACGAAGTCCCCGACGTTGAGGTCATCCAACCTGCGCACGATGTCCGTGAGGGAGCCTTTGCGCGCAGAGCGGTGCCTGGAGACCTCGCCAAACAGCTCCCGTTCGGTCAACACCATCAGGCCGTCTATAAACAGCCCTTCGCTGAGTTGACCCACCGTGATAAGGACATTGCCGGTAAAGGAGCTGATTGCCTCGTGGTTAATAATGGCAACAGGCAGGTTCGATTGCACACAGAGGTCACTGAGTCTCTGTGCCTGTGCCGTCGTTGAACACACCATGATGACGTGGTGTGATTGCGCAAGTGCATTAATCGTCTGTGGCAGGGTGGCGATGGATTGCCTGTCTTCTATGAGGACGCCCAGGCCGGCCATTGAGACCGCCCCGGCATCCACGCCATCGCCTTTGATGGGGGACTTTGACACGACCGTCTGTGGCAAAGTCAGTCCCCGTGCAACTGTAAATGCTGCGGCCTCCGCTGCAACGTCATCCAGGAAAAACAGGCGCTCTATCTTAAATGCGTCAAAGAGATACGCCGACCCCTCCGTCTGTTGTATGGGCAGCAGGACAAGCTCGTCAACGCCCCTGACCGTGCGTTGTGTCTCGGGGGAGAACAACCGTATCGACTCTATTTCGTCACCAAAGAACTCCACCCTCACGGCCATATCCATTGAGGGGGGGTACAGGTCAAGGATGTAGTTGCGCAGACTGAACTCGCCCTTTTCAACGACCATCGCAGCCCTCCGGTAACCAAAGCAGCCCAGCAGTATCTCCACAATATCCTCACGGGATATTTCGTTGCCTGTCTTGAGTACAAGGCTCTGGGAGCGGAGAGCCTCGGGGGTGTTTATTGGTTTTATGAGCGTATCGAGGGTTGTGATGAAGGAGGCATCCTGTTGGTCGTTGACGATTATTTCGACCTGTCTGCCGGCATTTGCGGCATCCTGGGCATCGGGGAAGTAGACCAGAGGTCTGCCGCCGTTTATCTCCGCGTAGAACCTGAAGTCCTCAATGATACGCAGGCAGTCATCCTCGCTCTTGGCCACAAGGATGTACCGCTCCTGCACCGTCGTAAGAAGCAACGGCAACAGACTGCCCTTAAGGTTAAAAATCCGAGACAGTGTGGGAAGGGAAGGAAGAGAGAGAAGGGGGCGGCTCCGCCCCCCCTTCAACCCCCCTGCAAGGGGGCCAGCCCCCTTGACCCCATTATCATTATGCTCGACCCTTGTACTCATCTATAATAATTGCGAACAACAATCTACAGTTCTATTGTGAACTCCACGCCGTCATCGATATTTTGGGCGTTTATGGTGCCATTGAACTCTCTTTCAACCACCATCTTTGCCAGGTACAGGCCCAGTCCGCTGCCGGAGGCCACCGATTTCGTGCTGAAGTACGGCTCATATATCCTGCCTAGTATATCATTGCTGATAGAGCCGCCATTGTTAAACACCGTTATTACAGGTCTGTCATTTTTGGTCATCACCCGTATCTTGATGTATGGATTTTGCGGTTGTTGCATAAGCAGGGCGTCAATACTATTGCAGAGAAGTTCAAGGATCAAGACGTTGGAGAACTGCCTTTCATTACCTGTTATCATACTATCTTTGTCGTAGGCTTTTATTAGAGTTATGCCGTTACATTTTATGTTGTCATTTATAATAAAGACGGCATCGTCAATGGCCTTTACTATGCTAAAGGTGTCTGTTGTTTCCTTTGACTTACAGTGTTTCTTGAAATCATCTATCGAGTTGGACATGGACGTAATGAGCTTCATTATAGTATCGATGGAGTCATTCAGCGTCTGCGTATTCAACTGCCCTTCAATATCGAGATCAAGTAACTCCTGTACATATATGCCTATGGCGTTTAGTGGTTGTCGCCAGTGATGGGCGATGTTGGATAGTATCTCGTTCATTGCCGAGAGTCTGGCTGTGAGGACTATATTCTTACTACTTTCCTTTTTCTGATTAATCCTGGTGGTTATCTGTAATAAGTTTATAAGCAGAGTTCTTAAGTTTATGGGTTTAATAACAAATTTATCGATTCCAAGGTTAATTAACTTGTACATGGAGTTATTGTCATCGCATGACGTTGTGATAATCACCGGCTGCTCCGGATTGATTTCCTTGATCATCCTGGTCAACTCGATGCCGTCAAGTTCCGGCATTATGATATCGCTAATGACTATGTCGTAATATCCACTTCTATACATGTCCAGGGCCACAGTGCCATTTTCAGCCGTATCCACAACGTCAAATAGATCATTCAATGTATAAGCAATCATCTCCCTTATTGATAGGCTGTCCTCGGCATATAATATCCTCATACACCTTGCATGCTTACGTAGCTCCCCTTTAATGGCATCTATGTCCAAAAAACCAAACCTCCAACTTCTTTTACCAGGTCTTGCCGGTGCAATACCTATTTATCTTCCCATAGAGGGCGTGAAAAGGTCAAGCTTCAAATGGGAGGGGCGATAAAATGGGGCCAAAATCCCCCATTTTTTCCCTCAAGGCGCCCACCACTTTCTTATGCACCCCCCCATACTAGCCCATTGCAATAAATAAATAAATTAAAGTAGAATAATCCAGGTAAAGAAATTATGATTGATGACTCCGGTATTTTAGAAAACAGTGATATGTTGCAAGATAACGATATCTTGGAGGAGCTATTTGACGGGGTATACATAGTAGACCGGAACCTTGCCATCATATTTTGGAACAGGTCCGCCGAAATGATAACAGGGTTCAACAGGAAAGAAATGCTCGGAAGGCCTTTTACCAACGACATCCTTAACCCTATTACCTATCAGGGAGATTTCTTTGACAAAGACAAATGTCTGATAGCCAGGACCCTCAAAGACGGGATCAAACGCACGGAGAATTTGTTCTTTCAACACAAGAGGGTCTACCGTCTGCCGGTGTCACAGCACATAACACCCTTGAAAAATGATACGGGAGAGATATCCGCCGCGGCGGTGATCTTTAAGGATAGTTCGTCACGGCTGTTGTTTATGCAAAGAAATACCGACCTTGTCAACATAGACTCGGTAACTGAGGTTGCCAACAGGTCATTTATCGACATGACACTACATACGAAGTTCAACGAGCTGCGCAGCTATGGGGAGTCCTTTGCCATTGTCCTGATAGACATAGACCATTACAAGAACATAAAGGCGATCTTTGGCAACACGGTTGCCGAGATGGCCCTTAAGATGGTATCGAGGACGCTGCTTAAATGTTCCCGAAACACGGACATAATAGGCCGATGGGGCGAGGTTGAGTTGATTGCCGTTATCCCAAACGTCAATGAATACCAATTGAGTGTTATCACAAACAGGTTCCGGATGCTGATTGAAAAGACCAGGGTGCTGGTTGGCACGCGTGTGGTGCCGATAACGATCTCCCAGGGAGCGGCTATAGCCCAGTCGGTAGACAACGAAGCAACCATTATCAAACGCACGGATATGCTCCTTGAAGATAGCAGACAGATGGGGGGAAACACCTTATCCTTATGAGAAAAAATAAATATTTATCCGTTGGCAATTACACCTTGATTCAAAGAGGCTTTTTTGATACAATAGATCATGATAACATGTATAGAGAAAATAAACGGGTTGAGTTAGCCTTATGAAAGACAATCTCAACAAAGAACCTTACATGACAAGTGAGACGGCGTTAGACTCAAGGGAGAAAGACATACAGTCTATCCGCTCCAAGCTGCTTCTGCACAGGCAGCAACTGCTTGCAGAGGCGGAGGCCACCTTAACGGCCATGCCCGATACATCCATGTTTCCGGACCTGGGGGATCAGGCAAGCGCCGAAATAGACAGAAACTATGTCCTCAGACTCAGGGGAAGAGAGCAGAAGCTCATAAAGAAGATAGAAAAGGCCCTTGAGAAGATAGAAAGTGGCACCTATGGTCTGTGTGAGAGCTGTGGTGCGGAGATAGAGTTCAAGAGGCTTGATGCCCGTCCGGTTACCACCCTCTGCATTGACTGCAAGATAGAGCAGGAGGAAGAAGAAAAGATGCGCGAGGATTAACCGCCCCCCGTTAATCAAGCTCCTTTAACCGTCGACCCCCCATTTGCCGATTGATGCGTAGTTGCGTGCCTTTGCTCACGAATGCTTTTCTCCATATAGGTCCCCTGTCAGGTTGAAACAGAACACGCTCAATGCTATAGCCAACCCCGGGGGGATCACCATCCAGGGTTCGGAGAGTATGTATGTCCTGTTTTCGTTTATCATGTTTCCCCAGCTTGGTGTTGGTGGTTGGGTGCCCAGTCCCAGGAAGCTTAGTGATGCCTCCGTCAGTATATATCCGCCAAACTTCAGCCCAATCATCGTGCTGCCCAGGGAAAAGCACTGAGGCAACACGTGAAAGAATAGTATCCTGAGATCGCTTAACCCCAATGCCCTTGCGGCATCTATGTAGGCCATTCTTTTAATCAGCAGCACCTGTCCCCTTGTCAATCGTGCAAAGGAGGCCCAACCTACAACCGATATGGCAATCACCGTGCCGTATGAGTTGGGTGGCAGTAGAATAGAAATGCCTATTGCCAGCAGAAGCGATGGGAAGGCCAGAGTCAGGTCTACGCCGGCCATGAGCGCGGTGTCTAGCCACCGGTGGTACCACCCTGCCACCAGGCCAACCGAAAAACCAATCACAAACGATATCGTTGATGCTATTAAGGAGATGCCCAGGGAGACCCTGCCGCCATACAACACGCGCGAAAAGATATCTCTACCCTTGGCATCGGTGCCAAAGGGGTGGGTGAGGGACGGCCTTGCCCTGACGTTGTCGAGGTCTATCTGCAGGGGGTCGTAGCGCGTAATGATTGGTGCCGAGACTACCATCAGGAGTATCACACAGAGGACAACAAATGGCAACCACCTGATCACAGAGTAATCATCTTCACTTAATAAAAAAGTTGTTGAGTTTGCTGCGCTGACGCATTGCCTCTACTACTGTGGCATGTTTAACCCTCGATTGCTTGCTGCGACCTATTGTCTGACGTATGTTATCTGCAAGCGCCTCCCCGGTGACAGACTCCGGTATACCGAGGCTTGTCGTACCGATATCATCAACCAGCTCCTGCAGCTTCTCACCCCTGATAACGGACAACGGATAAGCACCGGCCAGGAAACTCAACAATGTAAAATGATACCGCCACGAAACGGTTACATCACAAAAGGACAGTAAGGCTATCATTTGTTGTGGTGTAAAGTACGTGTTTGGGACCATAATCGGTCTTGACTTCATAAGGGAGGCAACGGAAAGGGCAGCCGCTTTATCATAAGCCTGTTCATCCCGGACTTCGTTGCACATAAAGGCTATCTGCAGGGCGTCTGTTCGTGTCAGGTCATCCAGGGCCTGTGCAAATTGTGTTTTTATGCAGGCGTTGTCACGCCAACGCTCGTTGACCATGTTAACGCCAACCAGGGGGGTGTCCCCTCTCCAACCCATCTGCCGCCAGTAGCGTTGTGCCCAATCCCTATCGACACCCTCAAGGGGGGTTAGCCAGGCCAGATCAGCCGCAACCAAGACACGCTCATGTGCAACGCCAAGGTCTATTATATTGCCTCTGCTCCTTGCGCTGCGTAACGTCCATGACGTTATTTGCAAAAAGCCATCCGTAAACAGTTGCCTGCCCTCGTGAGATTTTATGAGGTCTGCCCCGACCCCCACCGCATGACACGGCACTGACACCGTGTGACAGTGCTTGTATTTTCGTCCCAAAATCCTGAGGGGCCAATCCGTCCCCTGCATCTCACTGATTATCGTAGCGCCAACTATAAGCACCATGTCAGCCTCTTTACATAAATTGTTGCATGCTGTCTCATCCGTATAGGTAACAAACCTTAAATCGGCAGGGAACTGCTTAAGTATAGGCTCGTACTTGTCCCAGACCTCTATGGTTGACCCCTCCGGTAGTGGGTAGATGGATAAAAACCCTTGCATCATTGCCTCGTCGCCTATGTTTCCGGCACCAAGTCCTGAAAATGCCACATGTATCTTCATCTGCATATCTATATCCAGTTACTTACCTGAAGCGGTAACATCGTCATCCCGTGAAACGGCAACTCCATAGTCTCATCAAATGTCACTACAATGGGGCCCAGGCCGTCGAACCTGTCGTGATTGTAAGCCCCCGTATCCGCGGGCTCCGAGGCCCCGATGCCAAACGTATAATATCCAGGCTTTACGGTAAAGGTCAACCTAAGACGCACTACGATGCAATCACCGGCAGACATATCCGGCAGCCTGTGTCCAACCTGTCTGGCACCGCCTGCAAAGACGAAGTTGCCAAGCCTATCAAACAACGTAATCGCCACATTTGGGTCAATAACCTCCTCGTTAGCCTTAACCAGTACGTAAAAGTCCAGGCTGTGCATAAGTTCTACGGCCAACGTGTCCACTCCGGAGTCATTTATTACCCTGAGACCAAGCAAAACCATACCGCCGGTACCGTGTCTTACCACGTTACAACCATTGTCCATGATTGAGATACTATCCAGGACGTTATTAGTCAGGATATCCTGTGGTGTCATCAACGGTCCGAGGTTTGAGGCATCCAACCTGGGGGGCGGGGCAGGGGCAACGCCAATATACTTCTTCCTGGTATTGACGGAACCGGCGTACTTGTTGATAGACTCCACGGAAGGGCCTATGAAATCGACTTCGCCGTTTCGTAATATTATTGCCCTGTCGCACAGAAATCGTACCGCTTCCATGTCGTGGGAGACAAACAGGCATGTGGTGCCGTTGTCTATGATCTTACGGAGGGCCTTAAAGCACTTCTGCTGGAAGAATATATCGCCCACGCTCAGGGCCTCATCCACAATCAGGATGTCCGGTCTGGTAACAACCGCACAGGCAAAGGCAAGACGCACGTACATCCCCGTAGAGTATATCTTCATTGGCTGGTCTATGAACGCTCCAATGTCAGCAAACTCTACGATGGCCGGCATCAGAGTGTGCATCTCATCCCTGGAGTAGCCCATCAGGGCACCGTTTACGTAGACGTTAGACCTGCCGGTGAACTCCGGATTAAACGCCGCACCAAGCTCCAGGAGTGCGGAGACTCGACCATGTTTGATCACCACCCCCGAGGTCAGACGAAGGATGCCGCAGATGATCTGCAACAGCGTGCTCTTGCCGCTACCGTTACTGCCCAGTACGCCAACCGCCTCGGCGCGGTTTACGTCGAAGGTTACATCCTTAAGCGCCCAGAAATCCCGGTGGTATCTGCGCCTGTTGAGACTTAGCAGCTCTTTTATCCTGTCTGAGGCATTGGCGTATATCCTGTACTTTTTGCTCAGACCTGCAACGGAGATCGCCTTTTGGTTTGCTGCAACATTTGTCTCCGGAGCGCCGCTCATAGCATCTCGGCAAAGTCCTGTTTCAGGTACTTAAACACAATGCCTCCCACAAGACAGAAGACAACGCTTAATGTCCCAAGATAGAGCAACCCGTTATAAAAGCCCTCCGGCGGTCCCTGCACCCCCAGCATTGCAACCCGATATCCCTCCACGACGTGATACATGGGGTTTATCCTTAAAATTGGCAGTAACCCTACGGGGATACTTGACGGCTCATACACAATGGGTGTGTAGAAAAACCACAACCCTATGACGACGTTGAGCACCTGTCCGACGTCCCTTACATAGACGTAAGCCGCCGAAAGACACCATCCCAACCCAATCGTAAAGAGACTCAACAGCACGACATATACGGGCAGATACAAGAGCATCCGTGGCGGCCTCTTGTCTATTACGACTATCAGGGACATGACAATGATAAACATGATCGCATGTCTTGCCAGGTTAGCCAACAGGTTGGCCAACAACAAAAACTCCGACGGAAAGACGCTTTTTGTGATAAGCGTCTTGTTTTCTATCAGTATGTGCAAGGAGCGCTGTATGGTTTCGGAGAAGAAGAACCACGGCAGTATGCCACTGAGCAGCCACAATAAAAAGCTGCCTGTCCCCGCACCTTGTCCCGGTCTGGATTTCAATACGTACGAGAAGACAAACGTGTAAGTGGCCACCGTTGCCACGGGGTGTATTAGGGCCCAGAAAGAGCCTATGAGCGAATCCGCGTAACGGCCCTTAAGCTCCCGTATCACCAGACATTTCAGCATGTGCCTGTTTGTTACGAGCTTATCCGCGAAACGTCTTGCCCAGTCAATCATAGAGTGCTCGGTAGTCTTATTGCGGTAGCGCTTGCATAAATACCCATTCCATCTCACACGGTCTGTATTCGGCAAGTGCGACCTCCCGTTCAAAGGCGGAGAGTGCGGCTATCTGTGGATAATACATCGGGTTGCGGTTTGTGCTCTTTACGGATTCAATGGCATGGCTGTCCTTGAAACGCCTCTTTATGACGGAGGATATTCTTTCGTCTACAAAGTCGTGCAGTTCTACCAGCAGGTCGCATCTGAGCAGAGCCTCCACCATATCAGGACGCAGTATGTCCAGTTCACATCCCTCACAGTCACACAGGACAAACCCCTTTTGGGTGATCTCAATGCCGTTGAGGAGTTCAATGCTGCAGGCTCCATTGGTTACAACCTTATGACTGACACCGTTGCTGGCGGCCATCTCCCTGCAGGCCCTTGAGACATCGGCGTTGGCCTCAAAGGCGTAGACCTTCGTCTTAGGCATACGCATGGCAAGTCCCACGGCGTAGTAGCCCTCGCCGCTGCCTATGTTTATGACCTCCGTATATTGAACGTAGGGAACGAACGACTGATCAATTTGACCGCAGGGAACAAACTCCCCCCCGCCCCCGCACACATACTCCATCCACCCGTGAAGCTCCAACTCGTAACTGCCCAACACCTTCGGTATCAACGCGCTACCCACAAGGGCCGTGTTTGTATAACGCATACCCTTAAACGGCCCCGTCAGCACCTCTTGTTGTGGGCTGATTAGCGGTATGAGCTTGCGCTCCAGCTTTATGCGCTCGGCGAGCATGATGGTCCGTTCGTCGTTTAACCTAAGCTCAATATCCGGTATCACTATGGTCCTTCAGCGGCGAACGTCATATCCGGAAACTTGCTGCCCGGAAAATGAAGAAAATAACCGTTAGAGAGCGTTGTCCTTACACAGTGTCTTAGCAGGGTGTTGTTTACATCGCTTGTCTGTGAAATAAGGAACGGGTAGAAGAGGTTCTTGTATATTGGCCAGCTCATGTTAAAGCGATTATCGATCCAGTTGACTACACCCGCCTTAAGCAGCTCGTAGGATAGCGGACGCATTTCGTAGTTCCACTCCGGCCCGCCTTTTTCCTCGTACTGATAATACGTCCTCTCGAGTATTTCGCGGTGCGTGGCCGATAGAACAAGCACGCCGGTTTGAACCACGTCTCTGAAGCCCGTAGGCAGGCCGTACTTTTCGTAGTACTCGTCGGGGTTGGTGCTGAAGGTATGACTGTTGGGTGTGGCCTTCATGTAGCGTTGCAGGGCCGTCTTAAACCACTGCGCCGTTGGCGACGTCCACACGTTTATAGCCCCAACCTTATCGTATGGCACGGTGTCTGTGATAGAGGGCGCCTCCAGTGCGTTTATGACAATGTCGGCATCAACCCACACGACCCTCTCATATTGCGAGGAAAACCCCTCACTGAGGATCAGGCATTTCTGCCATGCCGGTGAGCGCTTCCCTGCCCGTTCCGAGTTGTCCAGGGCGCTGTCTATACAGATGATGTCATAGCCATGTCTCTGTCCATACACCTGCCAATTTGGCTTGCATAGCTCATTCCACCAATCCTGGTACTGCCGCCCTATGGTCATTGTTATGATCGCTTTAGTGTTCTTCATTGCCTGTGATTTTATCCGGCCCGTATAGAATATAAAATTATTCCGCCCCTGTTGTCAAGAAGTATTAGGCAGGCAGGCAGGGCTACCGTATCCTTTCATACAGGTAATTAAGTCCTTTAAGAGAGAGGTTTGGATCCACAATGTCAGCCTCGTTCAGGAAGGGGACAATCAGCGTAGAATTCCCTCCGGTGAGGACGATTTTGACCCTATAGCCCAGCCTGATCTGAGCCTCACCGATGATATGTTGTACGGCGCCGGCGGTTGCCAGGATGGTGCCGGAGGCTATGGCCTTGTGGGTGTTGTTGCCAATTGGCAGGAGGTCTTTGGCAAGTTCAGCCAGTGTCTCCGGCCCTACATGAGGCAGGAGTGCAGTCCGGCGGTTAAGGCTGTCAAGCATCATGCCAATCCCGGGTATAAGTGCCCCGCCAAGGAACCTCCCCCCGTTATCCACAATGCTGATAGTCGTGACGGTGCCAAGGTCAACGACGGCCACCGCCGCCCCAAAGTGGTGATAGGCATAGGCGGCTACAACGAGTCGGTCGGTGCCAAGCCTTTGGGGGTGCTCCACGGCGAGGGTCAGGCCGGTGTCTGAGGTGTGGGTTATCAACAGGGGAGGAATCGGCGTTAGCTCTTTGAGTGTGTCGATGAGGCGTTGGGTGGATGAAGGCACAACGGATGATATTACCACTGCATCTATGTCATCGGAGCCGACAAAGACCTCTATGACATCCTTGCAGATATCCGTGAGGGGCATATTTCTCTTAAGGTTTCCACTGTGAAACAGGCCCAGTTTTGTCCTGGTGTTTCCTATATCAGCGACAACCGGCATGTGTCTCTGTGGCTGTTTTGCTCAGAGCAGACCACTGCTGCAGGAGTCCCCGATGGTCCTCTGCCACGAGTGTCTGAAACACCCGGAGCAGGTGACATATCAACTGCGCCCGATCATAAATCAAACCGGTTTCCATCAGAAGGCTCGTTGCCCTCTGCTGCAGAGACTGAGGGACTTGCTCGCATGTCATGTTGACGTTAATGCCAATGCCCGTGATGCAGCTTATGATGCGCTCTCCCATGCTGATGACCTCGGATAGTATGCCGCCCATCTTTCCGTTACGATAATAGAGGTCGTTGGGCCACCTTGGCAAGACCTCCAGGCCGCTGCACTGTTTTATGGACTCTATGGCAGCCAGCGATGGTACAACGTTTATCAGAGACATCCCTGTAAGGGCCAGGGCCATTTCGTCACTTATGATGATTGACATGTAGATGTTTACCCCCGGAGGAGAGAACCACTGTCGTTGGAAACGTCCCCTGCCGCCACTCTGATGGTCGGCGATGACCACGGTACAGGGAGTGTGGGTGGCTATGTGGCAATAGGAGGGGCTTTGTCCTCCACCTCTACCCTGTGAGAGCTCTTTGGCCACGTTATTTGTGGAACCTACCGAGTTGTAAAACAGGATAGTGTAGAAGTCCGTCTTGTCTTGAAAGGCCTCCAGGGTTGATATGAATCCGGTTAGGTCTTGTGCTTGTTCGTCCATTTACACGGTTCATAGAGGAGACAGTTTCCACACAGGGGGGTCTTTGCCTTACACACGTGTCTTCCAAAAAGCACGGTGCTTAACGTAAATCCGATCCACCTCTGTTGTGGTATGAGTTCTCTTAGAGTCATCTCTACTTTTTCGGGGTCCCTTTGGTTGTCGACCAGACCCAGGCGATTGCTCACCCTGAGCACGTGTGTATCGACTGCTATGGCAGGGATGCCAAAGGCCGCAACCAGCACCACGCTTGCAGTCTTTCGCCCCACCCCGGGCAGTGTTGTAAGCTGCTCGATTGTCTCCGGCACCTTGCCGCCAAAATCGCGCTCTAACCTCCCGGCACAACCTATGATCATCCCGGCCTTGTTCTTGAAAAACCCCGTAGACCTTATGTCCTCTTCAAATTCATTGACATCAGCCCCTGCATAGTCCTTGGCGCTGCGGTACTTTTTAAACAGCCCCTGCGTGACGATATTGACACGCTCGTCGGTACACTGTGCCGAAAGTATGGTGGCTATCAAGAGTTCCAGGGGGGTTGAAAAATTCAGGGCAACCTTGGGGTTGGGGTAGTGCCGTGCAAGGGCATCAACAATTGCCGTTACTTCAACGCCCATAGATTTAATGTCTGCATCCTGAGGTCTTTTTGAACCTCGTGCATTATTCGTATACCACCTCGACCTGATCAAGGAACTCTTCAAGCAGTTGCACTTGTCTTACGATCTCTTGCGCGTCAGATGCCTTTGCTGCCACCTCAATGGCCTTTCCAACCTCCGTGAGATAGTCAAACCCATATCCCCCGCCAGAGCCCTTCAACTTATGACCTATGACACGTAACCCCTCCATATCACTTTCAGAGAGGGCCTTTTTCATATCATCAATCTCATCCCTTCTTTTTGACAGATATTGGGGGACTATACCACTGAGTTCTTCATCAACCTTGACTATCATGTCTTCCCTCCTTCTGTTTTCTTTGCATGCTATTTGTTGATATTATACCATGTCCTGTAAAAAAATACATGTTCAGATGAGAGACGGGCAGGGCAATCGCATTTGAAATCTGCTGCATTGATGAAGGTATACTGAATGAGATAACATGTACTTAATTATGGGGTCAAGGGGACTGGTCCCCTTGCGGGGGAGGTCAAGGAGGGGGCGGAGCCGCCCTCCTTTTTTTTTCTTAGAGTCTAATGCGATTGCCCTGGAGAGACAGTTTTTTGACATAACAGACATATCCGCTTACAGTTCGCCTCGTCCGCCTGGAGTAAATGTCTCTCATAAAAGGAGTAGACGGCGTTTAAGATATGACGCTGATTTAGTATAAACAGCCTGTTTACAAGGAGTTTTTCCATAATGAGTGTCAGGATTGATATCCTGTTGATAAAATGCCTGTCGAGTATGCGCAATGTCGGCACCAAAACGGTTTGCAGAGAGGCCATATCAAAGTGCTGGTAGTGCTTTGTGTTTAACTTAACGTTCTTGCTCGGAACCGTCAAGAGCAAGAGGCCATCGTCCTTGAGGTGGTAAGCAATGGAGCCGACAAAATCGGCAATGTCACCGGGGGCGATGTGTTCAAGTACCTCCACGAGGGTTATGACGTCAAACTTTACGTTGAACAAACCCCTGTCGTTGATATCCCCGACGATCAGCTCTAGGTCGGGATTAAACGCCCTCGCAAACCCAATTGCCCTGGCGGAGACGTCTATCCCCTTCAACTGCTTGTTTGATAACACCCGTGAGGCCTCATAGAGAAACCTGCCATCACCACAGCCAACGTCAAGCATCGTGTCAAAGGGGATGTCCCTGACCCTTTCCAGGACAAACCGGACGTATGAGATATACTCATACCCCCACCTCAGTGAGCGTGTCGGCGAAAAATTACCGTTGTTGAGTGTTGGGATGTAGTGGTAGGGGAATTCATACAGGGCATCCTGCTTGCCGCCCCTATCCAGGACGATGTCCGCGGGTGGTGTTGTCAAGAATACATCACCCTAAAAAGGTCTCTTCTTGCCTTAACTCAGGGGCCGGCTTACCAATAAGATAGCCCTGGGCATAATCCACCCCATACTCCTTGAGCAGGTTCATCGTCTCGATGTCCTCGACAAACTCGGCAACGGTCATAACACCCATCCCACCGGCCATGTCCCTGATGGCCTTTACTATGTGCCGGTTTTCGTCGCCGGATAGCAGATTTCTGACAAATGAGCCGTCTATCTTGATGTAATCCACCTCCATGTCCTTGAGATATTTAAAGGACGTAAAGCCCACCCCAAAGTCATCAAGCGATATCCGACACCCCAGCTCCTTGAGCCCCCTGATAGACCTGATGGCCTTGGTAAGGTCGCCGATGGCCGCAGTCTCGGTGATCTCAAAGATCAAGCACGTTGGATCAATATTGATGTCAGATATCCGCTCCTTGATAAACTGCAGGAGATGTTCATCGCCCAGGTCCTTGCCCGAAAGGTTCATACTAAAGGACAGGTGAGGCCTGGTGGCGGCAATCCGGGACTGCATCATAAGGGTCTTTTGTATTATCATCTTGTCAATGGAACTAATAAAACCGTACTTTTCCGCCGTATACAAAAACGACGACGGATATAGAACCCGTGTCTCATCAATCTGCATCCTGGCAAGGGCCTCATAGTGCGATATCCTGTTTGTTTTGAGGTTGAGGATGGGCTGAAACCAGGGGACAAAGCGGTTGTTTTCAATCGCCCATTTGATCTGCTCCCTCTCCTGCAGGCGCAGTTGAATGTCTTCCAGATATCGGTCCTCATTGCTGTAGATATGAGAGCGGTTTTGACCAAGCTCCTTGGCGCGATAGATGGCGGCATCGCCACGGCTCATCAGTTCCTTGGTGGAGGCCCCGTGGTCGGGGTACAGGACGATCCCGATGCTGGCCGATGTGCGTATGAGGGCCTCGGAGAAACGCATCGCCTCTATCTGCTTGCGTATGGTCTCTGCATGTGTTGCGGCGTCATTGGCGTTTGTGCCGGGCAGAAAGATGCCAAACTCATCACCCCCGATGCGCCCTACGATGGCCTTCATATTACCGTCAGGCGAAGGATCGGTCTCTTTGTCATCGCCATAGGCGTTATCTCCGGCGAAATTGCGCCTGAGCATGTCGGCAATGCTTGCCAGGAACTCATCCCCCACGATGTAGCCATAGGTGTCGTTGATGAGCTTAAAGGCATCGAGGTTGATCACGAGCATGGCACCACCTGCACCACCCCCCTTGCTGGCCTCTGCAACAATCCACTGGTCCAGCAACTCCATAAACCTGTTACGGTTTAAGAGCCTCGTTGTCCTGTCATATGAGGAGATGTATTCGATGGTCTGCCGTGACTTCATCTTGTCGGTGATGTCTTCCTGGATAGCCAGATAGTTGGTGATCTCACCTGCGTCGTTTTTGATCACGGAGACAAGGCCGTTGATCCAGAAAAACTCGCCGTCTTTCTTCTTGTTCTTAAAGATGCCACGCCACGTCTTTCCGGTGCTGATCGTGTTCCACAGGCCGTTGTACTGCTCCTGCGTGGTCTGTCCTGATGACAGCAGATGGGGTGTCGTGCCTATGACCTCGGCCTTCGTGTAGCCCGTTATATGTTCAAAGGTCTTGTTTGCGTATTGTATCCTGGCGTTTTTATCCGTGATATATATAATGTTTATGCTTTCGTCAACGGCCGCATAAAGTGTCTTTATCTCCGCCTCGGCGCTCTTAAGCCTTGTGATGTCAAAGTAAGATACTACCACACCGCCATCTTCCCCGTCCAGGGGGACTGCCTGCAGGAGAAACCAGGTATTTTCCTTGCACAGATATTCACACTCAAACCGCTGCATCTGCCCGTTGAGCACTGCCGAAACGCCGGCACTGGCCGTCATACCGTACTGCGTACAATATCCCTCGATGGTTGAACACTTCTCGATATAATTGGCCCCTGCGGTGATACTCAACAGACAGGAGCCGTCTTGCCGTATGGCATAATCCCTCCAGGACTGATTGACGCTGACCATACCACCGGCACAGTCCAGGACGGCAACGTTTATGGCAAGACAATCCAGCACGGCCTGAGACAGCTCCTTCTTTGCCCTGTATTGGGAGGGTGCGGTGACATCTTTTTTCTTTGAAGCTGCGGAATCATCGTCAGTTTTGACATATGCCTTTACCCTGTTTCTGCCGTCATGCTTTGCATCATACAGGGCCTTATCGGCGGATATAATCAACGCCTCCATAGAGATATTATCCGATGGCACTACAGAGGCCGCCCCAATACTGACGGTGATAGTATTTGCCGTCTTTGATTTTGCATGTGGTATTGCCAGTAGCTGCACCCTGGCTCGCATACCCTCTGCAACACGGACTGCCCCATCAATGTCTGTATTGGGCAGCAACACAACAAACTCCTCCCCCCCGTATCTGGCAACGATGTCAGCTGGACGCTTGAGGGTATCCTGCAGGGCTCCGGCAACGGCCCTTATGCACTCATCCCCGGCATTGTGACCATAGGTGTCGTTGTAATCCTTAAAGAAATCTATGTCTATCATAAGTGCAGACAGCGGAGAAGCGTTTCGAATCGCACGCTTGTACTCACTGTCCAGTATTTGTTCAAACGTGCGACGGTTGGCAATGTTTGTCAGAAAGTCGATGGAGCTCAATTGATTTAGCAGCTTGTTTTTTTCCGTCAATTGTTTGTTTAACCCTACCAGTTCCTTTTCGCGGGCCTTACGACTGTCAAACTCGGCCTTCAGCTTCAATACCGTCGTAACTCGCGTAACAAGCTCTATCTTGTTTACAGGCTTGGTGACATAGTCCACGGCCCCGGCATTAAAGGCTGCTTGCAAACTCCTTGCCTCCGTGATGGCAGAAACCATTATAATAGGGATATCCCGCAGGTGTTCATGGGATTTTATCCGGGCACAGGCCTCTATGCCGTCGATCCCGGGCATCATTATATCCATCAGTATGAGCTCCACGGAAGGGGGTACATTCGAACTGTCAGGGCCGTCGATCCCCAGGTGTTTAAAGGCATGCTGTGCGGACTCGGCAAATAATGTATCCGTATATCCCGCCGTCTTTAAAAACAACTTCAGCAGCTTTAACATATCTGCCGAGTCATCAACAATCAGTATGCTCATATGGAGTCTTCCTCGTTCAAAATTTTTTCATTTTCTGCTTGACCATTTTCTTAAGTTCGGCATCGACGGTGCCGGCAGAGAGATAACCATAGCCTGCACAACCCAGCATGAACAAGAGGTCTTCAAGGTCAGTGTTATTCCACACGGGCTGTCCCCTTCTGGTGAGCTTGTCAATATATGGGGTGTGGTTGGTCAGAAATATATCGAGGTAGCTGTTGGCGGCGGGATTCCAATCCTTAACGGGATTGACATTAAGCTCCCAGTCAAGCATCCAGAGTTTGATGCTGCCATCGTCGCCGGCCGATGCTGCCATCCGACCATCCCTGCTCATGATCACGGACTGGATGGCGTGCAGGTGTCCCTGGAAGACTCGTATACACCCACCGGATTTGGTGTTCCACAGGCGTATAGTATTGTCCATGCTGCCGGAGAATATGTATGCGTTGTCAAGGGTCATGTACACACACGTAACCGGTGCGGTGTGGCCGTCAAGGGTCCGTATGCACTGTCCCGTGGATATATCCCATATCCTGACGGTCTTGTCTTCGCTGCCGGAGACGGCCATTTTGCCATCGTGGCTCATGTATACGGAGGTTACATTACCGGAATGTCCGGCAAACGTATTTAAGCTCTTCATAAACCCTGCTATCTCCCACCGACTTATCTTGTTATCGGCGCTGCCGGAGATGGCAAATCTACCATCCATGGCAAGACTGACGGAGTTCACCGCGCCATCATGGCCCTCAAATCTTTTTAATTCCTTGCCCGTATTGACATCCCATACCCTTAGTGTACTATCGCTGCCACATGAGAGAGCCAGGCGGCCGTCATAACTAATACCAATCCCCCTGACCGGACCGACATGTCCTCTGAATACGCGCTTTTCACGCTCCCGTGACGTCTCCCATAGTCTAATTGTAGAGTCGGCACTGGCCGACAGGGCAAGCTCACCATCTGCGCTTAACACGGAACAGAGCACGGAGCCGGTATGTGCCTTAAAGGTACGTATACAGTACCCTTCCTCTATATCCCACAACTTCAAGGTGCCATCGGCACTGGCCGACAAGAGGTATCTGCTCCTGTCATCGATGGAGATAGAGTTGACGGCCCCCTCATGCTCCTTCAAGGTGGCCCCCTCCCATGCCCCGTTTAGCCCTGTGCGTGGGAAGCGAGTATAGAGACCTTTCCATATATTCATGGCCTCGGAGGCACGGCTGTATCCCTTCTGCTGTCGGGCATTGTGTATGTGTACGGCTATTTTTGCGAAATCCCCTAAGGCCTGTGCCTTCTGGGCGCTTGCCAGCTCCTTGCCGTAGGTCACCATTGCCGACAAGGCCGTTTCACTCTTAAGCACCTGAGACAGCATCATTGGGGCCTGGTAGGGCTGTCCTTCAGAGTCGATTTGCCAGAGGTGTATGGCGCCGTCGTAACTGCCGGATATGGCCAGCTTGCCATCCATACTCATGTAGACTGAGGATATCCCTTCATTGTCCGATGCAAAGGTGCGCGTGCACCTTCCGGTTGAGACTTCCCACTGTTTAACGGTTTTATCAGCGCTTCCAGACAGAGCGGTTCTTCCCCCCCAGCTCAGGACAACCGACGTCACGACGTCAACGTGCTCGGACAAGGTCTTGAGGCAGTCCCTGGATGGTATATCCCACAGGAGTATGGTCTTGTCGGAGCCACCCGATATCATGCTTTCGCCGTCCTGGCTGATCGAGATGGAGTTGACCGTGCCGGTATGTCCCTTGAATATGTGTACGCATCTAAGGGTATTGACCTCCCAGAGTTTGATGGTGCCATCTTTGCCGGCAGAGAATACGTGTTCGGCTGTAATGCCTGTTATAACGGCAGCCGTCCCCCCCTTGTGTCCACCAAAGGAGCGAAAGAAATGTCCCGATGCCAGGTCCCACATTATGACGGCGCCGTCTTCGCTTCCGGAGAGTGGGTGTTTGGCATCCTTGTCTATGTGAACACTCATTACGGTGGTATTGTGTCCCTTTAGGGTATGCAGACAGTATCCGGTTGAGGCATCCCAGACCCGCACGGTCTTATCCACCCCCCCGGAGATGACATAACGGGCATCGGGTGTGAGATAGGCCGCAGTCACAGCCCCCATGTGGCCAAAGAATACCTGTAAACACTCACCGGACTTCGTGTTCCAGAGCTTGAGTGTTGAATCCTGGCCGGCAGAGAGCCCTCGACTGCCATCCTTGTTCAGGCACACGCCGGTGACGGCGCCATCATGTTCGTTAAAGGTAGTTAGCAACCGCTTTGAGTTACCAAGGCGTGCCTGGGCCTCGTTATAGGCAGCCCTGACATCATCCCTTTGAAGATAGACATCCCCAATGTTGGATAACACGGAAATGGCAGAGGCACAGTCATCGCGTTCAAGGTGTACCTGGGCAAGCAGGTAACTCCCCCTCCAGTCGTCCTTGTGAGACCTCTGTACCTCTTCCATTTCCTTGATAAGGTTGTTGTCGGACATCTTGGCGCTGCGCCACTTGAACAGCCCAAGGTTGTACGTAGACTCAGGATGATGAGGTTCCAGCTTGACGGCCTCCATCCAGAGCCGTTGTGCCTCGTCATGTCTGCCAAGGTCAAGCAGCGATACGGCTCTGTTGTTGAGGCTGTCTGCCGTGGCCTTGCTGATCACGGGGGTTTGACGCAGGTAGTCCATGCCGGTGACTTCCTTGTAGATACCTATCAGCGTCTGTGCTATATCGGCCATGCTGTCGGGGCGTTTGAATATGTCTTCCTCAAAGCATCTGCCCAGGAGTTTGGCAAGCTTGGGCGGCATATAAGGCAAATTGTCTGCGGATTTGCCTTCATCGAGGTACATCTTCAGCACCTCTCCGGCTATTGTCCCCGATGGCCAGGTCACCTCGCCGGTAAACATGACAAGGATGGATACGGCCCACGACCATATATCGGTCTTTATGGTTAATCGATCACGGTTGGCCTGCTCCGGGGAGCAGTAGGCCGGGGTCATGCCGCCGGTGCTTTTTACGGAACTCAGGGTAAAGCTGGCATCAATGCCCTCTTCGAGACCGGACATGGCCTTGGCAAGTCCGAAGTCCGTCACCTTGGCTATGCCGTTTGTGGTCATCATCAGGTTTGCCGGTTTGACGTCCTGGTGTATCAGCCCCTTGTCATGCGCATACTGAAGGCCCCAGGCAAACTGTATGGCGATGTCTATCATCTTGTCCAGTTCGGTGAGTTTACCACCGGCTATCCAGTCGTTGAGGCTTCCTCCCTCTATGTACTCTGCAAATACCCGCGGGATGCCGTCTATTTCGCGCACATAGTAACAACTGACAATGTTGGGATGCAGCCCGAGGTTTACCCACGTCTCTGCCTCTTGCTCAAAGTTGGTGGCCCCAGGACTTTTTTTAGGTTCGACTTGCTTGTCAATTGTTGCACCAACGGATCTTCCGCGCGTGGTGGAAACTGATTTTTCAGGTACGGTAGGTATAGATCTTTCAGGTGCATTTGTTTTTTTAGGTTTGGTGAGCTTCGGGCTTTTCACCGCCAGGTCAACATTCCAGCCACGGTGATGTGCCTTGTACACCGTCCCCATGCCGCCCTCACCAAGGATACCGGTCACCTCGTAGAGGTTCATGATGACATCGCCCGTTAGCCACTGCCCCGGCAGTCGTTGGCCTGTTGCCCTGTCAACACCGCCAAAGGCGTCGGCACCTGTACGTTTTATTACAAAGCTGTTCCCACACTTCTTACAGCGTGCCTTCTTGCCATCATTCTTTAAGGACACATTGTATCTGGTGCCACAATGAGTGCATTCCGTCAGTAATGTTGTCTCCATTAATTATATAATCCTATGATTTTTTTAACATTTTCTATACACATTTGTCTATACCTAATTTGTCAGGGCAATCGCATTTGGCCCTAAGAAAAGAAAAAAAAGGAGGGCGGCTCCACCCACACGGCGGGTGTTGCCGCACCCCCTCCTTGACCTCCCCCGCAAGGGGAGGGGCGAGGCGCCCCGGCCACGAAGAAGTCCCCTT
>JADGAE010000262.1 GCA_015232165.1 Nitrospirota bacterium | reverse complement strand
AAGGTTGTTGCAACCCTCACCAGGGGTGAGATATTTGGTGAGATGTCGCTGATGAGCGGTGAACCCTCCGATGCCGATATAGTGGCATATGGCGGATGCAGAGTTGTAAGACTCAACAGAGAACGCTGCTCTGATGTAATCATGAGAAACCCAAAGAGCTTGGCCAGCATAGCCCAGACCATTACCAAGCGTCTGATCCAGAGAGAGCGTGAGGGATTTGAAAAACCCGACGTCAACACCGCCCTGAAAAACAACACCGACCCATACGACCTGGAGTTCTCATCGGCCATAGAGCCTATAAAGGTGCTGGTGATAAACAGCCGCATAGCATCCCTGAAGTATGCCTTGTTTGATACCAAGTACAGCATCCCGGTGATGGATGGCATTGTTGACAAGATTGGCACTTCGGGCTGTACCCATACGGTATATACGGCCGGCAAAAGGCATGACATAACAACGGATGCCGGGACAACGGCAGAGGCCATAAAGTCAATGCTCTCGGCCCTCCTGGATTACAAAAACGGGATGATTAAGCATATTGACGAAATAAAGGCCGTTGGACACAGGGTTGTCCACGGGGGGTCAGATTTCTTTAACTCCGTGGTTATTGACAACAATGTGGTAGATGTCATAAAACAGTGCTCGCAACTGGCCCCGCTGCATAACCCGTACAATCTTGCCGGGATTGAGGAATTGATGAAGGTCCTGCCACAGGCCAGACACGTTGCGGTCTTTGATACGGCTTTTCACAGGAGTATGCCCGAGCACGCGTATAAGTACGCCCTGTCCAAGAGTCTGAACGAAGATGAGACCATCCGACGCTATGGTTTTCACGGCATAAACCACCGCTATGTGACCCTCAAGGCGGCCACATATCTGAAATGTTCTATCAAGGAGCTCAAGATAATCTCCTGCCACCTTGGACACGGTTCATCTCTGTGTGCCATAGACCACGGTCGAAGCATTGATACCTCGATGGGGATGACACCCCTGGAGGGGCTGATGATGGGCACTCGCTGTGGAGACATTGACCCGGGTATCATTATATATCTCATGAAACTCGGCTTTACGGCTGATGAATTATCCAGAATTCTCAATGTTGAGAGCGGTCTCAAGGGGGTCAGCGGTGTAAGCAACTACATGAAGGACGTCCTGGATGCCGCCGAAGCCGGTAACAAGCGGGCCAAGGATGCCATCGGTATGTACTGCTATCGTGTAAAGAAGTATATTGGTGCCTACATAGCGGCCCTCGGTGGATTGGACGTGCTTGTCTTTACCGGTGGGGTTGGTGAGAACTCCACCGAAATACGCGCCAGGGTCTGTCAGGGACTGCAACCCTTTGGGATCAACCTCTATGAGGAGGCCAATCGGCAGGACAGGCCGTTTATGAAACAGGTGGAAGAGATAACTGCACCGGGTTCAAATATAAGAGTCCTTGTAATCAAGTCCAATGAAAACATGATGATGGCCAGAGAGACGCTCCACGCAATGGGCAGGCTGCGCTCAACCAACGTAGAGGAGTACAGGCGCAGGCCAATCCCCATCAACGTATCCGCTCACCACGTGCACGTCAATCAGGCTGCCTTCGAGGTCCTCTTTGGCCCGGGTAGGACGCTGACTCCCAGGGCACCCCTGAGTCAACCCGGACAGTACGCAAGCCAGGAGACGGTCAACCTCATTGGTCCCAAGGGGAGGGTGGAAAAGGTCAGGATACTGGGGCCTTTCAGAAAGGACTGTCAGGTGGAGATCGCCCGCACGGAGGAGTTTAGGCTCGGCATCGACGCCCCGGTCAGGGATTCCGGTGACATAGAAGGCACCCCCGGCATAATCCTTGAGGGTGAGGTCGGGCAGTTGAAGATCGACAAGGGGGTCATATGTGCCAGGCGGCATATCCACATGTCTCCGGAGGAGGCCCTGGGCTACGGGTTAAGGGACAGAGACGTCGTCCTTGTAAAGGTAAAGAGCAAGCGAGAGCTTATCTTTGGTGATGTCCTGGTCAGGGTCAATCCCGAATTCAGGCTCGATATGCACATAGATACCGACGAGGGAAACGCCGTTGAATATGTCCCCGGCGTCGTAGGGCACATAGAAGGCATACAATCAAGGGCATACATGTAAACAAAAGAAAAAGAAGAAAAGAAATAAGAAGGGCGGCTCCGCTTGTACAGCAACGTTACCGCGCCCCTCATTGACCTCCCCTGCAATGGTAGGGCGAGCCGCCCCTTTCTTTTCTTGTATTGCACACAATCGAAACGTGATATAATATAGCATAAGGGCTTTGAGTTAACGTTAAACGGTAAAAAACCATAAAAACTTAAGGAGAAAGGTTATGAAACATTTCTTTATGGTTGTGTTGGTTGTATTTGTCGCTTTAATAAACACGGGGAAGGCTGATAGCG
>JADGAE010000261.1 GCA_015232165.1 Nitrospirota bacterium | reverse complement strand
AAGATTTATGTTATAGAAAACCTTATACCTTACATCCTGTAAATCCTTTAATCTGCCCTGCGACCGTAGGAAGCAAAGTGATCAATCCCTGGTTCAGACAATCTCTTCCCCGATTTTACTATAATGTGACATTGTCAAAGTAAGAATAAGAGTATTAATTACGGCACGTTGAGGGGACTGATCATTCTAAAGAGGGGTGGAGGCACCACTTTCTTTCTTTTTGAGGAGTGTTGGTAAAAGTGCCACGGTTAGGTAGTAGCAGAATTCTGCCGCGTAGCTGTAGCGGATGTAGGCCACCGACACCAGACTGCCAAGCACTGCCGAAAGTACCGGTACACTGCCAATCACCACGACGATCAGTGACAGTGCGTCAGAGAATTTGCCCTTGCACAGGGTATAGATTCCATAAACAAATGCAAGGAGGTACAGCAGTACCCATAGTATGTTCTTAAACAAGAGCTTATTATATCTCATATACGATGTGCTGAGGGTCTGAAATCCAGTTTCCTTGATGTGGATAAGCAGGAGTTTGATATTAACGCCTGCCCCCTGTTTGCCCAGGATCATGGCATAGAAGGGGCGTTTGGGGGGAAAGGGGTCCGCATATTCGTTTAGTGTCTGTCTGATAATGTTAGCGTTTTGTTGTGTGGTTGCCGCCTTCATGGTGTTGTAGTGGGAGACAAGCGTGTAGATATTGTATCGGGTTATGGGATTGTAGATGTCCTCTGTAGCCGTGAGAGCGGCCTCGTCCCGGCTGACATTCAGGAAGTAGTACAGGAACATGGTCCCTACAAACTTTGCGTACAATAGTGGGTGTGTCTTTATTGATGCACGTGCTATGTCGTTCATGTAGGGATAGAGGCCCATCAACGGGGTGGCCGTACCGGGGGGCGGTTGCAGAGTGTTTTTTAGTTCGAGCGTAACGGCCAGGTTTTGGGGATAAATCTCAAAAAAGGCGTCGTGAAGTTCCTTAATGTTCCAGGAGTTGTTGATGGTATCCCTGACATTGGGGGCCACGCGCGGTTGGACGCTATCGACAAAGGCCTTACTGACCTGCGGCGGCAGTGTACTGGGTGTCTCCATAAAGGGCATTGTCACGGCAAAGATGTTGTTGGCCCCAAAGGGCGACAGCGTGAAGGAGGCGATTGTACTAAGATTGTACGTGGCCAGCGACAGCATCATCAGGACAAAGGGGGTTACAAAGGCCAGCCACATTCGTCCGGGATAGGAGTTCTTGATTATATAGGCGATAATTAAGGACATGGGGATGATCAAAAACAACCCGCTTGGTCGTATCCACACCGTATAGCCCATCACAAGTGAGGTCATAACCCAGTAGAGGGCATTTCTGTTATACAGTGCGCGTATGAGAGATGCCAGGGAGATTATTAAAAAGCTGACGTATAGGCTTTCCGTCATATAGGTTGTCTCCGACCATACGAAGGTGATGGTATTGGAGGCGGCCATTAATGCCATTGCCGTCCAGAGGGCTGTCCGTGCGCCGAGGTACTTATAGGTCACACAGACAAGGGACAGCATTGCACCGAGGCAGACCAGGGTCTGGGCCATGACAAGGGATAGGTTTGTGCCTGTGAAGAGCTTAAACACCAGTGCAATAAACAACGGATAGCCCGGGGTACGGTGGTCAAACTGCGGCAGCACACCCTCAAGGATATTGAAAGCCAACCTTGAGTACGTCCAGCTATCCGGGGTAAGTGTTACCATTGGATAGTACAGGTAAAACGGCAACCTCGTCACAAGGAAGGGTACTATAACAACCAGCGCTATCAGCGCTATCTGGTACCCTTTTCCTATGTCCCTACTGAAACTTAGCACATTAGGAAAAGAAGGAGGGGGGCGGCTCCGCCCCCCCCTCACCCCCCCTGCAAGGGGACCAGTCCCCTTGACCCCTTCTTGCCTTGTTCACGATTGTATACCCGAATTACGCCAGTTGTTTAGCGGCGGTGAGGGCCTTGTCGTAGTCTGGGTGATTCGTAATCTCGGGGACTACCTCGACGTATTTGATGGTATCGGTCTTGTCAATGACAAAGATGGCGCGACTGAGTAGTCTTAGTTCCTTGATAACAACGCCATAGGCCATACCAAAGGAGGCGTCCTTGTGGTCGGATAAGGTTATGGCATTTTGGATACCTGCGTGCGTGCAGAATCTTGCGTTTGCAAACGGCAGGTCCATGCTCATGTTTATAACGACAACGTCTTTTGAGAGCTTGGCCGATTCTTCGTTAAACTTTCTCAGTTGCATGTCGCACACGGGGGTGTCAAGCGACGGCGTTACGCTTATGATCTTGATCTTTCCGGCGTATGTTTTTAATCCGACTGCGCCTAAGCCGTTATCGAGGGCTGTAAAATCCGGCGCCTTATCTCCCGCCTTTACCTCGGAAC
>JADGAE010000260.1 GCA_015232165.1 Nitrospirota bacterium | reverse complement strand
ATAGTTACATGCTTGGCGGACAATTTCTCATAGCTGTCAAACATCAGCAACATGTACCATCCGATGAAAACGATGAGCAATATGCCAGCTGAAAAGACAACCACGAAAATCTTTAGTGGAAATACATGGTTACTTGTGGTCTTTGGGTGTATTGTTGTCACGTTACTTATATCTATTAAACGTATCTTCTTTATATTTCGCGGTAAAAGAAAAAGGAGGGCGGCTCCGCCCCCTCCTCAGACCTCCCCTGCAAGGGGGCCAGCCCCCTTGACCCCATTTTTTACCATGCTTTTTTAAGAGGATACTATTAAACCTCTGTTTTAATTCTATGATCGCTCTTTTCATTGCGTGCAAGCAATTGCGGACTTCCGACCAATTGTCGCGCCTGTGTGGGCTTATCCCCTCCTGCTGCATTAACGCCTCACCGATGTTGGTCTGTGTGCCCTCGATTGAGCTTGAGACAACGGCCTCTTTTGTGACGTGCAACTGTATAAAGGCATCAAGATTGGGTACCAGGGGGTAAAGGAGTTAAGCTCACCAAGGCTGATGGATGCCTTCTCAAACAACGTGCCAAATTGAATCCCTTTTCCAGGCGACCCGATCTATATAGTTCTATATGCAAGGTGTCCAGTTGTCACATACTAAGTTTATTTTAACACCTTAAATTGACAAGGTTATATTTAAAATCATAGCACATCTATCCCATCATTGTCAAGTTTTTTCAAGCTACGGGTGCATAAATTTTTGGTGGGCGGCAGTATATTTTCTTTAAATGCCTGACAATCTTCTTCCATTGTCCTGACAGATATAATACTAAATGCTTATGTAGTTTACTCCGCTGACATAGAACAGTAGCATAAACATAGCACTTTGGTGGGGTCAAGGGGGCTGGCCCCCTTGCAGGGGGTTCTGAAGGGGGCGCGGTAACGTCGCTGTGCGAGCGGAGCCGCCCCTTTTTTTTTCTTGACCGGAGTTAACTCAACAGGCAATTAATACTATTAGGGAGATAACAGAAAGAACCCACCCATAAAGTGAGGGGGATTTGTGCTGGTATCTTTGACATATCTTAATTTCCCTCCCCTTGTGGGTGGGTCTTAGGGATGGGGTTGGCAACCCCCCGGCATAAAAGGGGCAAAGGTTTACATTTTTTTCTTCCGCTCAAACAATCACCCCTCCGCCTATGACACGGTTGCCAAGATAAAATACGGCGCTCTGCCCCCGTGCCGGCGCCCACTGGGGGGTATGCAGAATGACGTTTTTTGCGGTGCTGCCCTCAACGTCCTCCATACTTGCAGGGACGGACGGCATCGTTGAACGAAACTTAACCATGACGCTTTTGGGAAGGTCCGTTGTTGGGATCAGCCGGTTAATGTTATCCACCGTGAATTGGGTCTTTAAGATAAAGTCCTTCGGCCCCACTATCAGGGTATTTGTTGTGGTGTCCATGTCTATGACATAGAGGGGGTACCTTGCCGCAATGCCAATGCCGCGTCTCTGTCCAACGGTGTAGGCAAAGAGTCCCCTGTGAGTGCCAATGGTCTTGCCATCTACATCTACAATGGCTCCAGTGGCCCGGATGTCCCCGTAATATCCGCTGAGAAACCCGCGATATCCGGAGTTGTCAACAAAGCATATATCCTGACTCTCCGGTTTCTTGTGGCAGGGAAGGTCCAGCTCTTCGGCCAACTCCCTTACACGAGGCTTGGTCCACCGACCAAGGGGGAATTTCAATCTCGACAGCAAATCAAGACTCAACACGTACAGGAAGTACGATTGATCCTTTGTAGTGTCTGTGGCAGTCATTAGCGCCGGTTGGGATGTAGCTACGGCGTAATGGCCCGTAGCTATGTAGTCAAACCCCCTGGAGTTCGCCTCGGAAAGGAGGTATGGAAACTTGACATGTTGGTTACACAGCACACAGGGGTTTGGTGTGATGCCTTTGCCATAGCTCTCGATGAATGGCTCAATGACCCGCTGCATAAACTCAAGGCGTACATCTGCGAGGTTGTGCTTGATACCAATTGCGGCTGCGGTTGCCCCGGCGTCGTTGAGGGAAGCTGCACAACAGCACGTGTTGGTTGTGCCGTCTCTATTGTCGTTGTCTACAGCCTTGTCTACATCGCTGCCCCATAAGATGAAACTCAAGCCTTCAGTGTAGTAACCCTGTTGTTTGAGCAGATATGCCGCAACGGAGGAGTCAACTCCGCCACTCATTCCAATCAGTACCTTTTGGCCTGTACGTAGCTTTTGGTCTGCAGGTAACCTTTGGGATGTCACAACGTATCCTCTTTATATTTCATGGTAACTATGCTTTCAGGCAAGAAATAGGATATTATCTATCACCTTTTCCACTTTTTTGAAATCTATAGATGTTACCTTCCACGGTAACTGTATATTTAGTGCTTGCTCA
>JADGAE010000259.1 GCA_015232165.1 Nitrospirota bacterium | reverse complement strand
GGGGTTCTGAAGGGGGCGCGGTAACGTCGCTGTGACAGCGGAGTCGCCCCTTTCTCTTCTTGTTTTGGGGACTTGCCCCTAGTCTTTCCCCTCTCTCTCGCTGCCCTCTCGCATTTTGTACCTTGTGCGTAACATGCGTTATTTATGTCTTGTCTGGGCGCTTATTGGGGATAGTTGAAGGGATTTTCTCCGAGTATTCGAGTCAGTTTCATTGGCTGCCTTGTCAGGACGAAGGTACAGAGGCCTTTTTCGTTCGATACGCTGTCGCCCTTTTTCCATGAACCCTTCCATGCCACGTTGACCTCTATTGTTGAGTCCTTGACATCTACCCACTTGGATGTAAACGCCAACGATGCCGTATCAAAGTCCTTCGTCGCCGAGAGATGACCCAGATAGCCCTCGGGGGTTGACAGCTCCTTTAGAGCAGACTTGGCATTGCCCTGATACAGTTGCCTTATTTGCTCGATTACCTCCATAGCCGATCCTGCAATCCTTGACTCTTCAGGGGTAACCTTTACCTCACCTTTGCCGCATGACAACAACACAATCAGCAGCACCAACAACACCTTTTTCATAAATAACCTCCCTACAAACCTACCCTGGTGTAATATAGTATAATAGCGTCAATTATCAAGCGCATGGAAGTTGCCGCTTCCGAGGACAAAAACGCCGTCTGTAACCTCTTTCAAGAAATCAATTTCGTGCGATATTATTACGTGTGACATGGAATAATTATTGAGGAAGGCGACAATTCTGCTTATCGAGTCTGCATCCAGCCCTGCCGTGGGTTCATCCAGGAGCAAGACCTCCGGGGTCATGGCGGCGATGGTGGCAAGTGCACACAAGCGCTTTTCCCCCCCCGAGAGCCTATGGGTGAGTCTGTCTTCAAAACCAGAAAGGCCCAGCAGGTCGCACGTTTCAGTGACGACGCGCATTGCCTCTGCATGTGTCATACCGAGGTTCAGCGGCCCAAAGGCCACGTCCTCCAAGACGGTAGGACAAAACAACTGGTCATCGGAGTCCTGAAACAATAGCCCGATCCTGCGCCTGACGTCAATAAAGTCCTCCTGTTTCAGACGTTTCTTCCCAAATACGGTTACCTCTCCACTCTGTGGCTTAAGCAACCCCATAATGACATGAAAGAGTGTTGTCTTACCGCTCCCATTTGAACCGGTCAGCCCGATACGTTGTCCCTGCAATAACTGAAAATTCACACCCTCCAAGACCACATTGCCATTACCATAGCTAAACCTTATATCTTTTAATTCGATGACCTTGTCGTTACATTCATTGTCGTCCCTGCGTTGGAGTGTGCCCCTGTGGTCGGCCTCATCTACGTGCTTGGCTTGACCTTTGTGGCCGGCTTCAATTGTCCTGTGGTGGTTGCTGGTCATTGATCGGATGTCTTACCTGCAAGAATATCTTTGCCTCTTCAACTCTTATTTTTAGTGTGCTGAAGAGTTCTTTTTCCATGGATGTATTCAATCCAAGTCTCTGCCAGTCAGTCTCTTTTAAATCCGTTGGCTGAGGGAGCCCGATGCTGTCGTCATAGGCGTTGATCTTGCAATAACGATTAGACAGATACACGGCGGCAGGCATCTTGCTTTCATCCTGGACGGTGTTGTCATGGTGATGCTGGATGGATTTAACAAGCTCGCCCGACAGCGCCCATTTATCCGCGATCAGGCCGCCAATTTCGGCATGGTTAAGCGTAAAGAATCTCTTCTCTTTAACAACCAACTGATCATAGTCGGTTATCTTCTTGATCAGCGAGAAGTAATCCCTGGGGAAGTGCTTTATGAGAAATATCTTTCCTATATCATGTATCAGACCGGCAATGAAAAATTCCTCCTGCTTGATAGGGTCTGATATGACATGCAACGCTATGAGTTTACACCCAACGGCACATGCAAGGCTGTGTTCCCAGAACTTGTTCACATTAAAAGAGGCACCCTCGCCCGGGTTAAACGACGACAACACCTCCGCACTTAAGGCCAGGTTCTTTATGGTGTTCATCCCTAGAAGGATTATTGCCCTGTTGATCGACACAACCTGCTGCGGCATGGCAAAGTATGCCGAGTTGATAAGGTTGAGCACCTTGGCCGTCAGCACGGGGTCTAGTTTTATCGCATTTACAAGGTCACGGGCCGAGGCGTTATCGTTTCCCGTTATTGCTATTATCCTGGCAATAGTGGGAGACAACGCAGGAATCTTCTCTATATATGACAGTATTTTCTTTTGAATAATCGTCATTTTCTGCTTAAAATCTCAATCATTTATATAACCGTATCCTTGTCGTCTTTAACATAACTAATTATAACAGAAAAACACCATGGCTTGCAACAGTCGGCAAGATGTGCTCCTTGAAATATAAAAAGCCCCACTTTTTTTTTAATTAAGTAGGCACGAGGGGTATCGAACCCCTGACCTCTACCGTGTCAAGGT
>JADGAE010000258.1 GCA_015232165.1 Nitrospirota bacterium | reverse complement strand
TGCTGCCGATTGTTCGATGTAAGAAAATATTGACTCTTTCGTAAAGTGAATCTGATATTCCGGCGAAAATTATTATTTAGATTCAAGGGTCTAAAGATGGCGGTGCAGGGATTTGAACCCCGGACACTGCGGATATGAGCCGCATGCTCTGACCGACTGAGCTACACCGCCTTATACACTACACTACCTTTCTATTATAACATATATTTATTTAAAGTAGTACAAGTCTTCTCATACGAATATTTATTAATATTCCAACAGCCAGGAAATTCGTTATGATAGAGGTTCCCCCGTAGCTCATAAGTGGTATGGGTACCCCCACCACCGGCATCACACCGATGACCATTCCGATGTTGATCAAAAAATACAGAAACAACATAAATGTGATCCCAATTGCGACGAGGCTTGCAAAATCATCCTTTGCCTTAAGTGCGGTGTCAATCCCCCTCAGAAACAACAACAGGTACAGTGAAAATATAACTACGCTACCGGCAAAGCCCCATTCCTCTGCAAAGACCGAAAAGATGAAGTCCGTGTGTTTTTCGGGCAGGAATTTTAACGGCCCCTGGGTCCCCTTTAAATAGCCCCGGCCAACGATCATCCCCGACCCTATGGTAATCTTGGACTGCTCTATCTGATAACCGATCCCCCTGGGGTCCCTTGATGGGTCGATGAAGGCCACGATCCTGTTTTTTTGATAGTCCTTGAGATTGTTCCATATGGGTTTACCCAACAATGGAGCCAACAGTACCACGGCAACAACAAGGGTAGTCAGTATGCGTCGTTCTATCTTCTTGGACAGCGCCATAAAAAAATACGTCGCCAACAAGATCAAACCTGTTCCCAGGTGGGGCTGCTTTATTATTAATATAAAAGGGATGAGAGCAAATATGACTGCCGATAAGATAAAATCCCACTTTGTCAGTTGTCCCTTGACCGAATTCATATACTTCCCTATTGCAAGGATGAGGATCACCCTAAACAACTCCGAGGGCTGAAAACTAAATATCCCCACGTCAAACCACCGTTGTGCACCTAAACCGCTCCTGCCCACCATCAGGACGAGTATCAGCATAATGATCCCAACGATGTACAGGACATAGGCAAGGTTCTTTAACCACACGTAGTCATACAGTACCATGGCAAAGACACACACCAGCCCTATTACAATCCACAGGAGCTGCTTGATGTAGTAATTGGGTTGCATGGAGGATAGTATTGGTCTTGTGGCGCTGTAGACGGTTAACACCCCTGTAAGACTGATGATCAATAGCAACAACAGCGTGTACCAGTCAAAGAGCTTGAGGTATTTTCTGTTAATCCTTGGCAGAGGCATCAGGCAACCATTTCTTGTGGTGGTCTATAACGCCGGTGTGTAGCCGCTTTTTTTGATGTAGGCCTCAATGACACCCTTGGCAATGGGGGCGGCGGCACTGCCGCCATGTCCGCCGTGTTCAACGATGACGGCCAGGGCGATGGCCGGACTCTCATATGGTGCAAATGCTATAAACCAGGCGTGGTCCCTGAAGTCCTCCTTTTGCAGTTCGCTCTTTACCCTGCCTTTTATAACCTGTGCGGTACCGGTCTTTCCGGCAATTGCAACCAGGGGACTCCTGCCGGCAGAACCGGTGCCTCCCTGGTCATGGACAACGCCATAAAGGGCATTTTTGACCTCTGCAAAGTGCTCGTGTTTTATGTCAAGTCGTGTTTTGGCAACAGAGGGGGTATCCTCCCTTAGGATCACAACGGGGAGTTTTACTCCGTTGTTGGCTATCCTGGATGTCATGACTGCCGCCTGAATCGGTGTTATCGCTACGAACCCCTGCCCTATAGCGGAGATGAACGTCTCACCCAGGAACCAGGGTTTGCCAAGGTGTTTCTTTTTCCAGGTAACCGACGGTATCACGCCCTCCCTTTCAAGGGAACCGGCTATGCCCAGGTTGGTCCTCTGTGCCAATCCAAAGCCCTTGGCATACTGCGCCATACGGTCTATACCAAGGCGCTTGCCGACCTCGTAGAAGTACATGTCACATGACTCCACAAGTGCCCTGTGAAACGCAACGTGTCCATGTCGCTTCCAGCACCCAAAAGACCAACTGCCATACTCCAGTTCCCCGTCACAAAAAAGGTCAAACTGTGTTGACAGGACACCCTCCTGCAGACCAGCTATAGCCACCAACGGTTTAAATATCGACCCCGGAGGATAGGCACTCTGCATTGCCCTGTTGATCAGTGGGGTTTGCTTGTCCTTGCTCAATAGCGCCCATTTGTCCGAATCTATGCCCATGACAAAGTCGTTTGGATTAAACGAGGGAAGACTGACGAGGGCCAGCACCTCACCACTGTGTGGCGCTATAGCCACAAGGGCGCCAGTCCTCCCGCTGAACAACTCCTCGGCAATACGTTGTAGTTCTATGTCAATGCTCAGAGTAATGTCGCTTCCCATCTCCGGCTTGAT
>JADGAE010000257.1 GCA_015232165.1 Nitrospirota bacterium | reverse complement strand
CGCCCCCCTTCAGAACCCCCTGCAAGGGGACCAGTCCCCTTGACCCCATAATGCTCAATCCTAAAGTTTATATAAAAACTTCTGTCCATGTACTTACGAAGCAAGAAGAAACCTTTTTCTTCTTGACCGGATGGTGCTGTGAGCTGTATAATTTATATGCTTTAGGAGGTAGATATGGATTGCATATTCTGTAAGGTAGCGAACAAAGAGATAAGGGCAACGGTGGTGTACGAGGACGATCAGACGGTGGCCTTTGAGGACCTCAACCCGCAGGCGCCTGTACATGTGCTCATTATCCCCAGGAAACACATACCCACGATCCTGGATATGACCACTGAGGACACCGCACTCGTTGGACACATGTTTGAGGTGGCCGGAAGGATCGCCAGGGACAGGGGTGTCGATCAGCGCGGGTTTCGGATGGTCATCAACTGCAACGCCGAGGCCGGGCAGAGCGTCTACCACATCCACCTGCACGTAATCGGCGGCAGGGCCATGCAATGGCCACCCGGATAAGACGGCGTTGGATAACAACCTTAGCCTGGGGTTTTCGCCATGCCCCAACGACACGTACATGTTCTATGCCCTCGTCCACGGCAGGGTGGTAAGCGACCTGAGATTCACCCCGCATATCCGGGACATCGAGGCCCTTAACCTGGCGGCCCTTAGCGGTGAACTGGACATAACCAAGGTGTCGTTTCACGCCTACGGACTGCTGCGGGATACGTACCGTTTACTCCGTAGTGGGACGGCAATGGGGCGGGGCTGCGGGCCGCTTGTGGTGAGTCTTAGGCCAACCTCAATGGAGGCGTTGGTCGGCAAAAGTATAGCCATCCCGGGGAGGTATACCACGGCGTATCTGCTGTTGCAGTTGTATGACCCGGACTTTAGTGACAATGTTGTTGCGATGCCGTTTCACGCGATCATTGACGCCGTCAGGGACGGTCAGGTTGACGCCGGGCTGATCATACACGAGAGCCGGTTTACGTATGCCGATCATGGTCTGATGCCGGTGGCAGACCTTGGACAGTGGTGGGAGCAGACATACGGTTTACCGATACCGCTGGGCTGCATCGTGGCAAAGCGGCAGAGCGTGGATGAGGCCCTGGCACAGAGGGTCGGCGCAGCCATCAGGGAATCGATCCTGTATGCGCATAGTCATACGCAGGAGACGCGGCAGTACATACGGGGCTACTGTCGTGAGCTTTCTCAGGCGTGCATCCGGGGACACATCGACCTGTACGTCAACGACTTTTCGCTGGATATAGGACAGGAGGGGGAGAGGGCAGTTGCCGCTCTGTTACAGTTGGCTCAGGAGAGGGGTATCTGGTAGTGCGCAATCAACCAGTGGACGGTAGGAATTACGCCGTTGCGGCTACTGCCCGGTGTCAGCTCTTAGGCTCCGAGTCTGTCTTTTTATTCTGTGCGAAGATGGCCAGTTCCTTTATTTTGTTGTTTGCCCCTCTTAATCGTCTGCTAAAGACCTGGGTGAGTTTTTTGAAGAGCTTGAGAGTCAGGATGTCGTCGTAGCCTTCCATGATGCGTCTGTCAAACTCAAGCAGTATAACGTCATCATAGGCCTTTGCACGTGCCGAACGTGGCGAACCGTCGAGGATACCCATCTCGCCAAAGCAACTGCCGCGCCTCAGTCGTGCCAGGACCTCCTCTCTCTTGCGCTCGATCCCTTTGGTGATTGCTATGATCCCATCGACTATGACGTAGAATCTATCCGGCTTCTCGCCCTCTTCAAATATGACGTCGCCTTCCTTGTATTTTCTGCACTTGCATATCTTTAGCATCGACATGAGCTCATCGTCGGAGAGAAAGGAGAAAAAATCGAGGTCCCTGATCTTTCTGACCGTCTTTGTAATGGCTATGGGGACGCTCCTGATTGCGTCGTTAATGGCCTTTTCGACATCGTTCATCTGGAAGGGGTACTGCAATACGGATGTGACACCCTCCCGGTACATCCGCTTTAGCTCCCTGACGTTGATATCGCTATCGATCATCAGTATGACCCTCAGCGGAGACTCCTCGTGAGACTGCCTGAGTTTTTCAAGTAAACCCTCGTCGTACTTCATTATAGTATTATAATCGGCCAACAACAGGTCCGCCTTTTCGCTCTTGAGGTTGTTTAGCAGGCTGTTTACCTTTGAAACCCCTATGACTTTTGAATACCCCAAATAATTCAGTGATCCCTTGGCAAAGTCCTGACTACGTTGATCAGAATTCAATATTATAATATTTAAACTGCTTTTTTCCATTACCCTTTCCTATTTCTATATTAAACCTATCCCTGTATTACTATACATTATTTCAGGCAAATACAGCAAGAGGGGGTACATAAATTTTTGGGCAGTCATGCATAAGGGCAGAGTAATCCACTCATTAGATTGGATTAAATACAAAATAGGTGGCATTTTTGCGGGGTCAAGGGGACTTCTTTGTATCCGGGGCGGCTCGCCCCTCCCCTTGCAGGGGGTTCTGAAGGGGGCGCGGTAACG
>JADGAE010000256.1 GCA_015232165.1 Nitrospirota bacterium | reverse complement strand
TGGCACCAGGATTAGGAATCCTGTGCTCTATCCTTCTGAGCTAAGGGGGCCTTGGCTCTTAACCTTAAGTATTATTATACATAAAAGCCAAAAATTATTCAATGACCAAATTTATTTATGCACCCCACCCATTTCCCCCCTTTGACACTTATGATCAATAATGTTATTATATAGCATATGAAAATAGCGATAACGGGAAAAGGTGGTGTGGGCAAGACCACGCTATCTGCGGTGTTAAGTCACCTGTATTCAGCTGACGGCAGGACCGTGATAGCCGTCGATGCTGATCCCGATGCCAACCTGGCCGCCGCATTCGGACTCGATAAAGAACAGACAAAGGACCTGCGCCCTATTGCCGAAATGGGACAATTAATAGAAGAACGCACCGGGGCCAGACCGGGCAGCATGGGTGGGGTGTTCAAGTTAAACCCCAGGGTCGATGACATCCCCCAGGCATGCAGCGTCAAGGTAGGCGGGGGGGTCCCTCCACATACATCAGGCAGCATACGGCTCCTTGTCATGGGCAAGTCCAAGGAGGCCGCATCGGGATGCTATTGCCCCGAAAACGTGTTTCTCAAGCGCCTGCTAAAGCACCTTGTCACCGAAAGGGACGACGTTGTTATCGTGGATATGGAGGCCGGCATTGAGCACCTCACCAGAGGAACGGCCGAAGGGGTTGACGCCTTTATCGTTGTCGTTGAGCCAGGCAGGAGGAGCATCCAGACTGCACTTGTCGTCAGGGATATGTCCAAAACCCTCGGCGTTGAAAACGTCTTCGTAGTTGCCGGCAAGGTCAGAAGCCCTGCTGATGTCGAATTTATAACAGGCCTTCTGGAGGGGATGAACTACGCCGGCTCTGTTGGCTTTAGCCAGGCCGTGGTGGAGGCCGACATAAAAGGCATCCCTCCATACGAAAATGCCCCCGAGACCGTCAAAGACATAAAAAAGATAAAGGACTTCATCGAATCCTGTATAAAGAGACCAGGCACAATACGGTAATGCCGGACATGGTAATAAATAAATATAACCTCCGAAAGTCCGTCCTGCACACCCGAGACACCATTAGCGCCCAAGACAAGAGCGCAAAGGATGCACGGATAAAAAACACCCTGCTACGTCTGAAGGAGTTTAAGGATGCCACAACGGTGATGTTCTATGCCTCCTTCAGGAGCGAACCCGAGACCCTGACAATCATAGAGTATGCCCTTGGCAGTGGCAAGTTGGTTGCTCTGCCGAAGGTTGATGTGCAGAGACGCCGGTTGGATGTCTATGAGATACGCCGCAAAAGCGAAATTGTCAGTGGATGTATGAACATCCCCGAGCCGGACGTCTCTCAATCAAGACGAATAGATACGGAACGGTTGAGTCGCTTTGACCTCATAGTGACACCCGGAGTGGCCTTTGATGTCTACGGGGGTAGGCTTGGCTATGGCGGTGGGTTCTACGACAGGCTGTTGAGTTCCATGCACCGGAAACCCCTGTTGATTGCCCTTGCATACGTGCAACAGATTGTGAATGACGTCCCCATGCAGGCACACGACATGAGGGTTGACATGATAATTACCGATGCCGATATCATTATACCGGCACGACAAATGCCGGCAACGGCATGATAAATACATGGACACCGAAAAGATAAAGCGCGGGGTGGAGTTAATCCTTGAAGGTATCGGGGAAACCCCCCAAAGACCCGGCCTTCAGAGAACTCCGCATCGGGTTGCTGCCATGTACAGGGAGATACTCTCGGGTATGGCCACCCCCGAGGAAGAGCTGCTTCAACCCATAGAGGGCGAAAACTACGACGAAATGGTGATCCTCAAGGATATTACGTTTTACTCCATGTGCGAACACCACATGCTACCTTTCTTTGGAACGGCCAACATCGCCTATATACCCAACGGCGGCAAGATCGTGGGTATCGGTGAGCTGGCAAAGGCCCTCGACCTGATGGCAAAGAGGCTGCAAGTCCAGGAGCGACTCACCACGCAACTGGCAGACCTGATTATGGACTCACTGCGACCGCGGGGGACGATGGTGGTGATCGAGGCCGAACATATGTGCCTGAGCATGCGAGGGTTAAAAAAACAAGGCGCCAAGGTTGTTACCTCTGCTGTCAGGGGGATATTCAGGACGAGGAAGTCCACGCGCGATGAGATACTGTCGTTGATACGACAATAGATTAGATATTTAACCGTCAAGTTTTACTTGAGGTTATCTACGGGGTTACTCCCGTGAGCTTGTACTATAAACAGACGAATTATATCAATAATAAGCATAAGGAGGATTTTGTGTCGGCAACCATAATAGACGGTAAGAAGGTTTCAAAGGATATCACGGACGAGCTGCAAAAGGAAACGGCAGATCTGCGCGCCAAGGGTGTGGAGCCCGGACTGGCCGTTGTCCTGGTGGGTGAGAATCCGGCCTCTAAGAAATACGTAGGAAGCAAGGAAAAGATGTGTGAGACGCTTGGCATCAGGAGCCTCGGTCACAAGATACCCGACACCACCACACAGGTGGAACTCATCAAGCTCATAGACGACCTCAACGCAGACCCCAAGGTGCACGGCATCCTGGTGC
>JADGAE010000255.1 GCA_015232165.1 Nitrospirota bacterium | reverse complement strand
CGAAACATGTCCCTGGCTTGAACAGGGAAGGGAGCAGGAATCCATGTCTTTAAACCATGAAGTTAATTTACCATGCTTTTTAAAGAGGATACCTGTTGCTTTATGTTAGGTTTTTTTGATAGCATATAAAAATGCAGTTTGTAGACGTAAGAAACGATATAGCGTTTAAGAAGATTTTTGGCAATGAAAACAAGAAGGAGATACTCATGTCCTTCTTGAATTCAGTGTTGGGTCTAAGAGGAGACAGGGAAATAGATGACATAACGATATTGAATCCCTGGCAACTACCAGAGCTACCGAGCTTGAAACATACCATATTGGATATACGGGCAATAGATAAGAGGAAAATAACGTTTATAGTTGAGATACAGATTCAAAAGAAGTTTGGATTTGAAAAACGCGTACAATATTATACAGGCAAGGCCTATGTTGGTCAATTAAAAGAAGGAGATGACTATTCCAAACTATATCAGGTAATATTTATAGGCATCATAGATTTTAACGTATTTGATGGCAATGATTATTTAACGAGGCATGTGATATTAAACACATCGACATATAAACAGGAATTGAAGGACCTGGAATTCAACTTTATAGAGCTGCCCAAGTTTACCAAGACTGAGGGTGAGTTGGAGAGCGTAACAGACAAGTGGATACATTTTATAAAAAACGCTGTTTCCCTGCATATGGTACCTAAGTGTGCAGACTTTGTGGAGATAAAGGAGGCCTACGAAATAGCGAATAAGATGCTGTGGGACGAGAAAGAGCGTGAGGTCTATGATTATTGGCAGATGAGGTCCTATGATGAGCTCGGGGCATTTATGGAAGGAGAGCACAAGGGCCTGGCAAAGGGGCTGATAGAGGGAGAGCACAAAGGACTGATAAAAGGAATAGAGGGGATGCTTGAGATTAAGTACGCTGAACAAGGGCTTGCGCTTATGGATAGGGTTAGAAGCCTTGGGACTGTAGAAAGATTAGAGGATTTTCAGGAACTTATAAAAAGGTCTGTCTCTATAGAGGAGCTGAGGGGTCTTCTATAGGGCATAAAACGCTCAATCAGGGAAAACTATAGATACAACATAGGGGGGTGAACTATTACGACAGATATAAATAGCACACTGAGGTTGATACCCTCGGTAGACAGCCTCCTTAAGACGCCACAGGTGCAGGGATGGCTCCAGGTGTATCAGAGGCGGCTGGTGGTCGGGGCCATCACCGATGTCCTTGATGCCAGGAGGGGGAATATTCTGCAAGGCGGGACGCCGGAAATATCTGCGGAATGCTTATTGTCTGATGCCGAGGGCAGGCTCAATGCCCTTGTAAGCTGCCAACTCAGACCGGTAATAAATGCAACGGGAATCGTAATCCACACAAACCTTGGCAGGGCGCCGCTTGGCTTGACCGTCCTCAACAACGTCGTTGCCGTCTCGGAGGGATACTCCAACCTCGAATACAACCTGCAGACCGGGGCACGGGGTAAGCGATACGTCCACGTACATCAGCACCTCAAGGAGCTGACCAACGCCGAGGATTCAATGGTTGTCAACAACAATGCCGCCGCCGTGTTTTTGTCTCTCTGCGCGCTGGCAAAGGGCAAGGAGGTGATCGTCTCACGCGGGGAACTGGTTGAGATCGGTGGGTCGTTCCGGGTACCGGAGATCATGTCCCAGAGTGGGTGTATTCTCAGGGAGGTCGGCACCACCAACAAGACCCACCTGGCCGACTACGAAGGCGCACTGACACAAGAGACCGCGCTGATCCTGAAGGTGCATAAGTCAAACTTCAAGGTCACCGGCTTTACCAATGAGGTTGAGATTGATGCCCTCAGCGCCCTTGCCCGCAGGCGTGGCGTTGGTCTCATGTATGACCTTGGCAGCGGCTGCCTGGTTGACCTCAAACCGCTTGGGGTACACACGGAGCCATCCGTGGCGGAGATAATCAAAAAGGACGTGGATATCGTGACCTTCAGCGGTGACAAGCTACTTGGAGGCCCACAGTGCGGCATAATCGTTGGTAGAACCGGATACGTTGAGCGTCTGCGGCAACACCCGCTCAGTCGCGCAGTAAGGATCGACAAGCTGACCCTTGCAGCCCTGGAGGCAACCCTGGTTCAATACCTGGGTACCCCTGAGGCCATAACACGGAACATCCCGGTGCTGAGTATGCTGTTTCAGGACTTGGGCTGGATACGCAACAGGGCCGACATGATTGCATCCGGCCTCATGGATATAGAGGCTGAGGTGGAGGTTGCAAGTGAGGTCTCACAGGTTGGTGGCGGGGCGCTGCCCGGGCTTGAACTGCCAACCTGCGTGGTCAAGGTACGACCTCTGTCGATGACCGTTCAACAACTTCAAAGCCGCCTATACAAGGCAAACCCTCCGGTGGTAGGGAGGATCAAGGACAGTCATCTACTCCTTGACGCCCGAACGATCAAGGACTCGGAAGTCAACGCCGTTATCAACTCCCTAAAGAGAAGGGGTTAAGAGAATGCACCCATGCGCCCGGGTGTATAAATTTTTCATGGCTAAGATTATGGGGTCAAGGGGGCCGGCCCCCTTGCGGGGGAGGTCAAGGAGGGG
>JADGAE010000254.1 GCA_015232165.1 Nitrospirota bacterium | reverse complement strand
CGGTAAAAGGCCCCCGTGTCCAAATACTCGTACCCGAGCCTCACAGACAGAGCCTGGGCTATCGTGCTCTTGCCGGCACCCGATGGCCCATCTATCGCTATTATCCTATTCGTAATGGTTCACCCCATTCGAGAAAGGGAAAGAAAGGGGCGGCTCCGCTTCTTGACGCTCCAGGGGGTGAGGCACCCCGGCCATAAAAGTCGCACCTGGCCCCTTTAGACCCCCCCGCAAGGGGAGGGGCGAGCCGCCCCAGGCAAAAAGAAGTCCCCTTGACCCCATTATTCTTACTTCTATCTTATAAATATTCATCTGTCTAAAACCGCACAAGCCTGTTGAGCCGGGCATAAAAGTCCGGGAACGATATCTCCACGGCGTCGGCACCGTCTATAATCGTTTCGCCATCGGCAATGAGGGCGGCGATGGACAAGGTCATGGCGATGCGGTGGTCATTGTAGCTCTGTATGCGGGCACCCTTGAGCCTTACCGGACCCTCTATGGCCACACCGTCGTCGTACTCTTCGATGGAGACGCCCATGCTTTCAAGGGCCAACACCATTGCCTTGATCCTGTCGGACTCCTTGACACGAAGCTCCTTGGCCCCCCGGATTACGGAGACGCCCTGGGCTTGGGTTGCTAACAGGCAGAGCAAGGGGAACTCGTCTATGAGTGAGGGCACCCTGTCCTTGCCTATATTAAAGGCCTTGAGGCCACCGCTGAACGTACACAGTAAGTCAGCAGTGGGTTCACCACAGAGGTCTCTTACGTTTTCGGTCTGCACGTTAGCGCCCATCTCCCTGATGACGTCAAGGAAACCCACACGGGTGGGATTTATACCGGTCTGCTTGATTAGAAGCTTCGACCCTTCCGTGATAATCGCTGCCGTAATGAAAAACGCCGCCGATGAGAAATCCCCCGGCAACGTGATATCGCGTCCTGTCATGGCGGCACCACCTTTGACACCAACCCTCAGACCATCAACCCTTATATCGGCGCCAAAGGCACTGAGCATTCTTTCGGTGTGATCGCGCGACTTCACGGGTTCCACCACCTCCGTGTACCCACCGTCAATGGACAAACCCGCCAGGAGTATCGACGACTTCACCTGTGCCGAGGCCACGGGCATCTCATACGTGATAGGGGTTAATCTCACGCCTTTTATGGCAATGGGTGGCAGGCGGTCATTGCCGCGCGCACTGATTTCGGCATTCATTTGCCTAAGTGGCAGGATGACACGCGACATTGGTCTGTTTCTGAGGGAGTCATCCCCCGTGAGCACCGAAAAAAACCGACGACTGGCCAATACCCCAGCCAACAGCCTCATTGTCGTACCTGAATTGCCACAATCTATAATATTCCAAGGCTCACTGAAGCCGTCTAATCCACACCCGTGAACCTCTATACCGTCCTGTTGCAGTCCTATCTGCACTCCCAGGCTACTAAAGGCATGTACCGTACTGATGGGGTCCCCCGCCATGAGAAAATTCTTTATCACGGACACACCCTTTGCCATAGAGGCTATAAACACCGCCCTATGTGAGAGCGACTTATCAGGAGGACTGATCATCTCTCCGACAATTCCAGATTTTGCCATTGTCAGGCTGATATTTTTCATGCTATCTCTGTCCCTGTATGTTTTATATTATATCTCATTCTTTATTTGAAAGTGCGTTCTTGGATTTTTTCAGGTTTAATCTAAGGGTCTTTGCCTGTTCAAAATGTTGATAGAGGCCGTCCCTGTCATTAGCCCTGATAGAGTTTATTATGGCTTTTATGGATTCCATGTATGTTGCAAGGTGTTTGAGGATTGCGTCCTTGTTTAGCATACATATGTCGATCCACATCTGCGGCGAGCTCATTGCAATGCGCGTGGTATCGAGAAAGCCGGTGCCGGAGAAGTTCAGGTACTCCTCGTCTATCATCTTGATGGCGTTTACCAGGGCATAGGCAGCTATATGAGGCATGTGGCTTATGGAGGAGAAGATTTCGTCGTGTTTCTCAGGTGTGAGCGTCTTGATGTTACATCCGAGGGTCTTCCACAGCACGGAGACGGTTTTTAATGCCGTATCGTTTGTGTTGTTTGTAGGCGTGAGTATGCAGTTTACGTCTTTAAAGAGGTCGGATACCGCGGCATCCAGACCGGACTTATCATTACCTGCTATTGGATGGGCACCTACGTAGGAGACACCCGGGGGCATTGCCTCTTCCATTTCGTAGACAAGCCTGCCCTTGACGCTTCCCATGTCACTAACAATGGCACCTTTACTTAGGTATGGAGCAATCCCGCCGGCAAGCTCCAGGAAGACCCCTACCGGTGAGGCAAATATCAGTAAATCACAACCCCGCCCAACCTCCCCGATAGTCAGACTGTACTCATCGATAATACCCTTTTCTTTTGCCCTTTTTAGATTGTTCTCATTCCTTCCATATCCGCAGACCCTCCCCGCAAGAGCCTTCTCCTTTACGGCCATCGCAAAGGATGCGCCCATCAAACCTACACCTATTATACTTATCTTCTTAAAAACCAAACGGTCATAACCTCACGCTGTATTTATCGGCACCTTGTATCCTCTTAAAAAAGCATGGTAAAATTCTTTTAAAGGGGTCAAGGGGGCTG
>JADGAE010000253.1 GCA_015232165.1 Nitrospirota bacterium | reverse complement strand
CTCCAGGTGCAGCAGGGTGTTGCCCTTGAGCTGGTTCTTGGCACGTGCGATCTCCGCCTCGGTGATCGTGTCTTTCAGCGAAGACATCTCCTTTAATACAACGTCTATGACCTCGATGTATTTCTTCTTGCTTGAGGCCGCGGATACACCAAAGACACCAGTGTCATGGTAGGAGGACAGGTACGAGTATATGCTGTAGGCCAGCCCTCTGTTCTCCCTTACCTCCTGGAACAACCGTGAACTGATACCGGAACCAAAGATGGTGTTTAACAGCAGAAACGGATAGCGCTGCACCGAGTCCTGCTTGATGCCCTCAGTACCGATGCTTATGTGCACCTCCGTGTGGTCTTTTTCGTGGACGTTGAGGGCGTTGTTAAAGACCGTCTTCTTTAGCGGCCCAGGGGATTGCTCAGTTGACCGGAGCTGTCCGAGGGTGCCGTTAAACAGGTCATACATCAGGGCAAAGTCTATGTTGCCACTGCAGGAGATGACGATGTTCTTGGTGTTGTAGTGCCGGTCGACGTATCTTATGAGGTCGCTGCGTTTAAAGGAGGTGACATTTTCCACGCTGCCCAAAATGGGCAAGCCAAGGCTATCCAAGCCCCAGATGTCCTCGTAGAAGAGGTCGTGGATGTAGTCCTCGGGGGTGTCCTGCAGCATGTTTATCTCTTCGGTTATGATCTCCTGTTCTTTGGCGATGTCATTGTCGTTTAGGAGTGAGTTTAGGAATATGTCCGACAGGATATCCACACCTTCCTTGATGTTGTCACTGAGGAGCTTGACGTAAAACGTGGTACTCTCGCGCGAAGTAAAGGCGTTAATGTCCCCTCCAAGGGAGTCGATCTCTATGGCGATATCCTTTTGGGTGCGGGTCTTGGTACCCTTGAAAAACATGTGCTCAACAAAGTGAGATATCCCGTTGTTGCCGGGCGACTCATATCGTCCACCCACCTTGACCCATATGCCCGCAGCCACCGACCTTACACCCGCTATCTGCTCCATAACCAACGGGATGCCGTTTTGAAGATACTCCTTCCTGTACATTGTCACTCCTTCCATACTATATCTCTGGTACCAAACAAAAAGGGATAATATGCTTATCCCCTTGTGTGCAGCGTCAGAGCACATTGTCCGTTGTCGTCCAACCGGCCTCTGACGCTTCCGTTGTGGTTAATCGGTCTTTTGGTTGTCTTTTAAAGCCTCTTTCCTGCTTAACTTGATCTTGCCGCTTCTGTCTATGTCTATTACCTTGACCATGACCTCATCACCTTCGCTTAACTCGTCAGTGACCTTGTTGACGCGCTTGTCGGATATCTGAGATATATGCAGCAGGCCATCCGTACCCGGGAGTATTTCGACAAAGGCGCCAAAGTCCATGATCTTCTTCACCTTGCCGGTGTATATGCGGTCGAGCTCCGGTTCGGCCACGATGCCCTCGATTATGCCCTTTGCCCTGTTGAGAGACGGCCCGTCATTTGATGCAATGGTCACAAGGCCCTCGTCGTTAATGTCTATCTTGACGCCGGTTTCCTCGATGATACCCTTTATTATCTTACCACCGGTACCGATGACGTCCTTTATCTTCTCCGCCTTGATCTTCATCTGAAATATCCGTGGTGCATTTGGAGACAGGGCGCTGCGCGGGGTCTGTATCGCCTGTGTGATCTTACCCAGGATGTGCAGTCTGCCCTCTTTGGCCCTCTGTAGGGCATCAACCAGGACGTTTGTGCCGACCCCCCTGATCTTGACGTCCATCTGGAAGGCCGTTATCCCCGTAGCCGTGCCAGAGACCTTAAAGTCCATGTCACCAAGATGGTCTTCCAGGCCCAGGATGTCTGTCAACACCACGACCCTGTCGCCCTCTTTGATGAGTCCCATCGCAATGCCGGCAACCGGAGCCTTTATTGGTATCCCGCCATCCATCAGCGCCAGCGTTGCACCACAGACCGATGCCATCGACGACGAACCATTGGACTCAAGGATGTCCGACACAACCCTGATCGTGTAAGGGAAATCATCCGGGGATGGTATCACCGGTTTGACCGAACGTTCGGCCAGGGCGCCGTGACCGATCTCCCTCCTGCCGGGGGATTTCAGCGGCTTGACCTCGCCCACGCTAAAGGGCGGGAAGTTGTAGTGGAGCATGAAGGTCTTGTACCTGTCACCCTCCAGGGAATCTACCTTCTGTTCATCCGACGACGTACCAAGTGTCACCGCCACCAGAGCCTGTGTCTCACCACGTATGAACAGGGCAGAACCATGCGCCCGTGGCAATATCCCCACGATGCAGTGGATGTCCCTGATCTCATCGGGACGACGGCCATCCGCTCGAACGTTGTTATTGAGGATCAGGTTTCTGATAAGTTCCTTTTCCAGTTCCTCAAAGCACCTTGCTATCGCCTTGACCTTCTTGTCATCATCCTCGGACAATGCCTTTATCGCGTCATCCAAGATGGTGTCAAGTACCTTTTGTCTCTTGAGTTTACCAGGGATACTGACGGCCTCTTTCATCCGCTCCATAACGAACTGCCTGACGGATTCGGCCAGTGCCTCATCAGTCTGGACCTGTGCTACCTCGCGTTTTGGTTTGCCCACGAGCCTTCTGAGTTCGTTCTGAACCTCCACGATCCTCTTGATCTCCTGGTGGGCACGGTCTATGGCCGCCAACATGAC
>JADGAE010000252.1 GCA_015232165.1 Nitrospirota bacterium | reverse complement strand
CCGCCCCCGGCGTTGATATCTGCAGCACGATAACAGGCTATAACTCCGGCACCATATACAACTGCAACTATAGCGGAACGTCCATGTCTGCACCGCACGTAAGCGGCCTGACTGCCCTGTTGTGGTCGTACTATCCATACTTTAACTATGCACAGATCAGGCAGATGATAGAGAGCTACGTTGACCCAATGGCCTCTCCATACAACACCATGACCAAGACCGGCGGAAGGGTGAATGCCTGGAGGTCGCTCTCGGCCCTGTGGAGCCCCTCTGACGTCAAAGTAGTCAGTACCTCAGCCGGCTATGTCATCCTGAACTGGACTGACAGGGCCACGGCAGAGACCGGCTTCATCCTCTACAGAAAGTTCGGCAACGGCCAGTACGTACAGTACAAGACGTTGCTTGCCGACACCCAATCCTTTGTCGATACCGATACGATCACCGGTCAGACGTATACGTATAAATTAGTGGCATACAACACCATTGGAGTGTCGCCTGAGTCCAACGAGGCAACCGTCCTTGTAGTGGCCCCTCCTGCGCCAAGCAGTGGCGGTGGTGGTGGCGGTTGTTCGGTGGTGGCAAGCATCAACCCTGATAATGCCTCTGACTCAACGGATATCCTGCTCGTTATGTTGCCAATAGCCCTCGCTCTCTTGATAAGACTGCGCAGGTTTGGAAGGATAAATTGATAGGGTTGGTGTTAACCGTATAATGATAGATAATGGGGTCAAGGGGACTGGTCCCCTTGCAGGGGGGATATGAAGGGGGGGCAGAGCCGCCCCCTTCTTTTCTTCCTTTCTTCCCAATACGGATAGTGCAAGCATGGATAGATTAAAGATATCGACTGCCGGAGAGTCGCACGGTAAGGCGCTGATTGGGATCATCGATGGCATACCTGCCGGCCTGTCCATAGAGACGCAGGACATAGACAAGCAACTCCGCCGAAGACAACAAGGGCACGGGCGTGGCGGCAGAATGAAGATCGAACAAGACCACGCCGAAATCCTCTCCGGTGTCAGGTGGGGTAAGACCCTGGCCGGCCCCATTGCCCTGAAGATAGAAAACCGCGACTGGGAAAACTGGCAAAAGGGTATGTCCTCTCTCAGTCAGGACGAAGGCTCAATAGACCCCGTTACAAGGGCCAGACCAGGACATGCAGACCTCACAGGATGCCTCAAGTATGGCTTTAGGGATATCCGCAATGTCCTTGAACGCTCCTCGGCAAGAGAGACGGCCATGAGGGTAGCCCTGGGGGCTGTGTGCAGGACGTTCCTCGCCCGGTTTGGCATTACCATTGGCAGCTTTGTCATAAGGACCGGGGGAGCCGGCAAACGTTACTATCAGTCGGCAATGGACGAACCTGGCGGCCTTAAAGACATCGATAACCGGCTGATAGCCCTCAGCGCGAAAGCGGATGAATCCGTCGTCAGATGCCCCTTTGAAGAGGACGAACAACAGATGATCAGCGCCATTGATGAGGCAAAGGACAGAGGCGACACAATTGGAGGCGTTTTTGAGGTTTTTGCCGTAGGGTTGCCGGTTGGACTGGGCAGTCACGTGCAGTGGGACAAGCGCCTCAACGGACAACTCGCTCAGGCAATCATGAGCATACAGGCCGTAAAAGGCGTTGAGTGCGGACAGGGGTTTGAACTCTCGGAGCAATTTGGCTCAAGACTCATGGATGAGATACTCTATAGCGATGAGATGGGCTTTTATCGTCAGTCCAACTTTGCCGGAGGTCTGGAGGGCGGCATGACAAACGGTATGCCCCTGCTGCTGAGGGCCATCATGAAACCCATACCAACACAGCGCAAACCCCTGAAATCAATCGACATCATCACCAAGGAGCCAAAAGAGGCCGCCTATGAACGCTCCGACGTCTGTGCCGTTGCCGCGTGCAGTGTGATTGCCGAGGCCATGATCGCATTTGTCTTAACCGATGCTATGCTCTGTAAGTTCGGTGGTGACTGCATTGATGAGACAATGAGAAACTATGAAAGCTACCTTAAATATCTAAAAGGGTTCTAAATATGAAAAATATAGTCCTGACAGGGTTTATGGGAACCGGAAAGACCACAGTTGGACGTCTGCTGTCCGAGACGCTAGGCAGACCCCTGATCGACATAGACTCCGAGATAGAAACGGCAACCGCAACAAAGATTAACGAAATATTTGCAACCCACGGAGAACCAAGATTCAGACAGTTGGAGACCGACATGGCCATAAAGCTGTCAAGTCTCAAAGGCGTGATTATATCCACCGGCGGTGGCATCGTGCTGAGGGAAGAAAACATGACACACCTCAGACGAAACGGTTACATTGTATGTCTTATGGCAACACCGGAGGCAATCTTAAGCCGAGTCAGCGGCAGCGATGACCGCCCGCTACTTAAAGTGCCAAACCCCCTGCAGAAGATATACGAATTGTTGGACTTCAGAAGACCCCTCTATGAAAAGGCCGACCTAATAATTGACACCGACGACAAGACCCCCGAAACGATCGTTGAAGAGATAATCGCTATGATCACGTTTTCACTATGAGTCTCTTGCAAAATTAAAATAGAAAAATTTTAAGAATCCCGGCATGCTTCATACGTTAACACTTTTTTATAAACCAGCATTTTATGCAGTTCTTGAAAATGGATTCCCGCCTTCGCGGGAATGACAGTAAATG
>JADGAE010000251.1 GCA_015232165.1 Nitrospirota bacterium | reverse complement strand
GGACTGGTCCCCTTGCAGGGGGGATCTGAAGGGGGGGCGGAGCCGCCCCCTTCTTACTTTTTTAAAGGTTTTTTTTGATCCCCTGGCGCTTGATCATATGGAAGTGCGACCACAGCAGGATCGACATCCCCGCAGGCAACCACAGGACATGGATGCTGTAAAACCTGATAAGCGTTGCCTGACTGACGTCAAGCCCTCCGCGAACGACGTTTAGCAGAAACGGACCAACTATCGGAACCGTACCGGCCATCGAGGTACCGACTTCAGTGGCCCAATAGGCCTTCTGGTCCCAGGGCAGCAGGTACCCCGTAAAACCGGAGGCAAAGGACAGCACCATCGTCAGAGACCCCACGACCCAGTTTAACTCCCTGGGGGGTCTGTAGGCCTTGTTGTAGAAGACCCTCAACGTGTGTGCCAGGATAAACAGGATCAGAAACGTGGCCGACCACTTGTGTGCTGCGCGTATAAACCACCCAATGTTGACCTCCCTCTGCAGGCGCAGGATGCTGTCATAGGCCTCCGTCTCGGACGGGATGTAGTACATGGATAACAAGAGTCCCGTGGCAAACAACACCAAATAAAAAAAGAACGACGTCCCTCCCAAACAATACAAATATGAAAGACCCGGCGGTATACGTCGCCGGAGAAAACGCTTATGAGGTACCTTTACGTGAAACTTGTCATCTATCCAGTCAAAGACCTTGCCCACGTCAGACCTTCAGCCCTATATAGACCTTACCATTATCCACCCTCATTGGCAGACGGGTCAACGGTTGTGGAGGCGGACCTCCAATTACATTGCCCTCGACGTCGTACTTGCCTCCGTGACAGGGACAGATAAAGGCATTGTTGTGTCTGCTAAAGGTAACCAGACAACCAAGGTGCGTACACACGGGGGAGAGGGCAAAGCACTTATCCTCATGTGCCACTATAAACACGGCGGCCCTTCCGCCCTTGTTGTCGATTTCGATATCCAGACGCCGTACACCACGCCGGGGCAGCTCTTCCTCGCTCAGACACTCATACATGGTTATCTCTTTTTGCCTTACCCTGGCAGGGTATATGAACAACGCCGCAAGAGAGGACGATATAAACGCCATTGAGACAAAAAAAACCTTGACAGCCCTACTTAGGAAATCACGTCGTCTCATGTGCAGGTTGTATAGGTCTTAGGCGTTGATTAATTCGCGGAGTTCCTTGCCCATCTTAAAGTGCAGAACCTTCTTGGCGGGTACCTCGACTATTTCTCCGGTCTTTGGATTTCGTGCCTTACGCGGGGCCCTGTCCTTTAATCGGAAATTACCAAACCCGCGTATCTCAACCTTATCCCCACTGTTAAGGGCATCCATGATGCACTGGAAAAACGCATCCACCACAAACTCCGTCTGGGTCTTGGTCAACCCTGGTGACTTCTCCATCACCACGATAACAAGCTCTGATTTAGTCATTCAGTCTCCCTTTACATACTTTAACTACGCCATATTCCATATCAATAAAAAAATGCCTGAACCACAACTGCAACCGTAGGGAGCAAATTTAACTTCACGGATTAAGGGATTATCAGGATTTATCTTCGAGAATGCCTTATTCTTTTTTCCCTGTAAATCCTTTCATCCGTCTAATCCTAGTTCAGACAGTCCCTATGTTCAGACATTGTCAAAACATCATCCGATAGTTGATCCTCAGAGACGAGCGATTCCTTGGCAACAGGTTTTCAATCTTGTTTGACAATAATTCTTTGAGAGAGAAGTCCTCCTTCTTTGTAACTATCTGAGGCTCTCCCTTGATACCGACCATATCAGCGGCCTCTCTAATGGCATCCTGGAGGGTTCCGAGCTTGTCTATCAGGCCGAGCTCGAGGGCCTGCTTCCCTGTAAATATTCGGCCATCCGCCATACCCCTGACCCTTTCAAAGGGCATCCTGCGGCCCTCCGCAACCGCCTCGATAAACTGCCCGTGGATATCATCCAGTACGCCCTGGAGAATCATACGCTCTTCCTTGCCAATTCCTCTATACAACGAGGCCAGGTCCTTGTACTGGCCGCTTTTTATTACTTCGCTCTTGACGCCTATCTTTTCCATGAGGCTACCGAGATTGACCGTCTCCATGATAACGCCGATAGAGCCTGTAATGGTTGCCTGGTTGGCTATTATCTTTGAGGCCGGTGACGATATGTAGTAACCACCGGAGGCCGCCAGTGAGCCCATAGAGACAACCACTTTTTTCTTCTTGACCGTCTTTCTGACCTCGTCGTATATCTCAGCAGAGGGTACAACCGCCCCACCTGGGCTGTCCACGCTCAACACTATCGCCTTGATCGACGGATCATCCCGATACTTCTTTATCTCCTTGACCGTATCAGCCGAATTGAGGATTATGCCCTCTACCTTTATGAGGGCGATCTTATCCCCAATGGTCACACGACTGGTCAAAAGCGCCAGTATCAAACTGATTACCGCAACAAAGATAAAGATCGCTGAAAAAAACAGCAATACCTTCTTCATTCCTCTTTAGAACCCTTTTTGCTGTAATTGATCATGCTCAGGCCGATCTTTCTCTGATCGATGTCTAACTTTATGATCCTGGACTTTATAATCTCGCCCTCCGTATACTCCCTGCCTTCCTGTTTGGCGATCTCCGAGGCATAGATAAGCCCCTCTACGCAGCCTTCGAT
>JADGAE010000250.1 GCA_015232165.1 Nitrospirota bacterium | reverse complement strand
ATATCTGTTCGTAGCCCTCTTTCTTTGCCGCCTTGGCGAAATAGGTGTAGCGGTTTCTTGCCTGTGACTCACCGGCAAATGCCGCCAGCAGGTTCTTTTCCGTCTTTGACCCCTTGAGACTGTTCACTGTTGTCCTCCTTATTCAAATGTAATATGTCTTTGCGATAGTTTATATTTCGACATTTTAAAATCCTGCCGTCAACGGTTGATTGTGGTGCCGGCAATGTTTTTACGTCCTCGCTCTCAACTCTCACTTGAGGCATGCCACCGCACTCTTGAGCCACCGGTCAAAGAATTCGGGTATGTATATACCGATCACCAGTACCAGTGCCACGTGCAAAATGATCGGCACGTAGGCAACCGACACGGGGTGTTGATATGAGGGCACCTCTGCCATCACCATCGACTGACCCCTCCTAAATAACGCGGCGGCAGCCACCACCAGGCCCGCAACAAGAAACGGAACCAGATACGGAGCACCCTTGACCGTTGCGGTGAGGATCAGGAATTCGCTTATAAAGACGCCAAACGGTGGCATACCCACAATGGCCATGACCCCAAACATCAGCCCCCAGCCTACAATTGGATTACCCCTGACAAGGCCTCTGATCCTGCTTATCTCCTGACTCTTGTGCATCTGTATGGCATGACCTCCCGCGAAAAACAGGGAGGACTTTGCCAGACTGTGCACAAGCATGTGAAGCAACGCACCAAAGGTGGCAGTAGCCCCGCCAAGACCAAAGGCAAACGTCGTTATACCCATGTGCTCTATGGAAGAGTAAGAAAACATTCGTTTTAGCTCCTTCTGCCGTAAGATGGAAAAGGCGGCAACGAGGATAGATAGCAGTCCAAAGCCCATCATGATATTGCCTGCGTGGTTTGTACCCAGGGAGGCATCCACAAGCACCTTGCACCTGACCAGGGCATAGAGGGCAACGTTTAACAGCAGGCCCGACAGTAGGGCTATCGGGGGAGGTCCCTCACTGTTGGCGTCGGGGAGCCAATGGTGAACGGGGACAAGACCCATCTTCGTACCGTATCCAACCATTAGGAAGACAAATGCCGGAGACAGTATGTTGGGGTCCAGCATGTGGCTTACGCGGTTGAGGTTTGTCCACAGGAGGGCCTCACCACCCTCACCGAGCACCTTTTCGGCCGCGAGGTAGAGCAGTATCGTCCCAAAAAGAGCCTGGGCAATGCCCACGCCGCAGAGTATAAAATATTTCCAGGCCGCCTCAATGGAGGATGGCGTGCGGTACAGCGCCACCAGTACGACGGTGGACAACGTTGCCATCTCCATTGCTATCCACAGTATACCAACGCTGTTTGTAAGGAGCGCTACAAATATCGTAAAGATAAACAACTGAAACAACGTATGGTAGTACCTCATACGTTTTGGTCCCACGGCACCGTGCTGTTGTTCCACGGCCATGTATCTTCGGCTGAAGACGGACGTCGTCATTGAGATGAAGGCGGTAATAAGCGCCAGATATGCACTAAAGGCGTCGGCAAAAAAGAACCCCTCCGCTACAAGCATTGAACCGTTGACATAGACGTCCCGGGCCAGCCACACCCCCGCCATTAACGTCACGGCAGAGGCGGCAACGTTTATTTCGGCTGCCAACCGTCGCTCCCTCACAACGACCAGGACAATGGCAGCCAACAACGGCAGGTACGGTAAAACGAGAAGAGACACGATCAGTCAACCTCCTTGAGCCTGGCCAGTTGATCCACGTCCAGGGAGTCGAAGTTGGAGTGTATGTGAAAGAAGAATATGCCAAATATGAACGCGGCTATGAGTATGTCCAGGGCCACGCCAAGCTCAATTAGCAGCGGCATCCCGTAGGTGGCGCTTGTGGCTGCAAAGAAGAGTCCGTTTTCCATTGCCAGAAATCCTATTATTTGGGTAAGCGCGTTTTTCCTGGTGATCATCATCAGCAGTCCCAACATGACGGCGGCTAGTGCAACAGCCAGGGTGGAGCGAGTCACAAGGGTTGAGAGCCCCCTGATGGGGGAGACCAGGTGGTAGGAGAATATAACCAGGGCGATGCCTATCAGCATTATAGCAGGGACGTTTAAGATGGTTTCGACCTCCTTGTGTATCTTCAGCCGCCTGACGAGGGTGTGCAGTATATACGGCAGCAGGATCACCTTCAAAACCAGTGTCAGAGCGGATGAGATGTAGAGATGATGTCTGTTGACCACAAACCCAACCAGGGCCGTGTTTACGGCAAGAAACAATCCCTGCCACGTAAACAGGAAGATAAGCCCCGACATCCTTCTCTGCACCAGCATGCCAAATGCCGTCAGCAGGATAAAGGCAGCCAAAAAGCTGTTTATGTGATGCACAAGGTCTATGTACATACCATGAATAAAAGAGTCAAAACCCTCACACTGTAGCTACTTGCACTCAACGCTCAATGGATAATAGCATAAAGATAAAGTAAGTTGTCAACAGGCAATTTTCCGAACCGGCGGTTCTTGCTGAACAATGAATGTAAGTTGTTGACATATATAGCAGATTTACCGTGAAAATAAAGTACCTGCCCATTCAAACGAAGAAAAGAAGGAGGGCGACTCCGCTGTCACAGCGACGTTACCGCGCCCCTCCTCAGACCTAATGCTGTTGACTTAATGAAGCACAAGGGACTGTCTGATCCATGATTGCACAGATTAAAGGATTTACAGGAA
>JADGAE010000249.1 GCA_015232165.1 Nitrospirota bacterium | reverse complement strand
TTAAAAGGCATGGATTCCTGCTTTCGCAGGAATGACAGTTACAGCCATTTTCCAGGTGTGTCATTCCCGGCTTGACCAGGAATCCAGGATGCGTAAAAGTATAGTTACCATAAAATATGAAGAAGATACCTTAATCCCTTAATCCGTTAAGTTAAATTTGCTCCCTACGGTAGCAGGCGTGGTTGAGACATTTTTAGTTGCAAAAATTGTAATATGACATTGTCTTCTTACACCCCAACTACAACTGCCTCAACTTTCGTTTGATCCTGATTCGTATGATTTCGGCGGCGGTGTTTAATGCGAATGTAAAGAAGAACAACAGCAGGGCCGACAGAAACAGCGTGCGGTAGAGTGTTCCCCCTTGGGGGGCCTCCGGCATTTCTACTGCGAGGTTTGCAGACATCGCCCTGAAGCCGTTAAAGATGCTCCAATCCATAATGGGCGTGTTTCCTGTTGCCATCAGTACGATCATCGTCTCACCGACCGCCCTGGAGAGACCGATCATCACGGCGGAGAATATGCCTGCGGCGGCGGCCGGTAACACCACCTTTACCACGGTCTGCCACCTGTTGGCACCCAACGCCAGGGAGGCCGATACCAGGTTTGAGGGGACATTTGACATCGCGTCCTCGGCTATCGTGAAGATTATCGGGATGACGGCAAAGCTCATGGCGTATCCCACGATCAGGGAGTTGCGCTGGTCGTAGGTCAACCCCAACGCACTGTGTAACCACAGGCGAAAGTCAACCTGCACAAACAACCCCTGGACTGCCTGATTCAGCCACAGAAATACCGGCAGTCCCAGGATAAACACCGGCAGCAGGATCAGAAACTCCGTCCCGCGCCTAAACCTGGCTCGATAGGAACGGGGCATAAACCGCCACACCACCAGCGTCAACAACGCCATGACGATCACCTGCAGCGGCAAGAGAAATATCGTTGGGACAAGCGTCTCTACAAGTGGTGCCATCCACAGGCCGGCCACAAAGCCTATCACGACACTTGGCATGGCCGCCATTATCTCGATCACGGGCTTGATAACGGCCCGCAAGCTGTGGTGCATGAACTGAGAGACGCATATGGCTCCGCCTATGGCTATCGGGACGGCAAACAACATGGCATAGAGCGTCCCCTTGAGCGTTCCAAATATCAACGGCACAAGACTCAGCTTGGGTTCAAAGTCATCCCCCGACCCCGAAGACTGCCACGAGTACTCAGGGTGGTCGTACCCCTCATACCAGACCTTGCCAAACAACGCCTTGATCGTCACCTCCGGATGGGAGACGTCAATGTCCCAGGCATACATGGCTGCTTTGCCATTAACGGCAACCACGCCGTCGCCACGAGAGGCGTAGGCAATGGCGCTTAACGGCACGTTACCGGCATTGAACCGCAACAGCGTCTTGGTCGTAGGGCTGTGGCGAAGGATGATATTGCCGCCTGTGTCAACGCTCAAAAAGCTCCTGTTGCGCTTTGTAGGCACCAGCATGGCAACGGCTGCCGTGTGCGGCTCAAAGACGTGGATTTGGGTCAGTTGCTTTTGCCCGCCTTGTCCACCGGCCTCGTTGGGGTGTGAGCCAGGGTGGTCCAGGCCACTCACCTGAAACCAAACGGAGACACTGCCGGAATTGCGTCCAACTATAAGCGACCTCTCTCCAACCAGAAGACCCAGCGCTGTGATCGCGGAGGTATCCTTGACGCTTGCAACCCTCATGGGTACCGGTGCGGCGGCATCCCTGATGTCCCAGTGGTAGAGCAGACCATTTTGTGTACCAACGTAGACGTTTTCAATCCGCTGGTCAATGACAATTGCAGTGGGGATGTCCCCCTTGAGGGCGGCGGTGAGGTCGTGTTTAAATGTCTCCGTGGTGCCCTCATCCAGGAGTGAGCGTTTTTGCTTGTGTATGTTTAACAGTACCTCTGCCTTGGTTGTAATGGCGGCAATCGCTTTTGAGTCCTCCTCCGAGTCCACGGCAACCGCCTGCTTGACAGGCGCACCCGCAATAAACTCGGGCTCGCCCTCTGTGACGGTCGGCTCAAGGACTCGCCGGCCCCCGGCATCAAAGGAAGAGGCTACCACGATCTTTACCGGCACTACATAGCCATCCGCCGTGCCAATGCTATACTGATCATTGCCCTGCAACGACGTCACGGAGACGATCTCCTTGCCCGCCGCCTTCTCCAGTGTCGAACTCTTGAGGACATTGCCACTTTTAAGGGATAGGAAGTCCACGGATGCCTTGCTTGTCACGACGTAGGCCACCTCCCTGTACTCCTCAACGCCTGCGGCAAGTACCTTTGTAGAGATGGCGTCAATCTTCCTGGCCAACGCCGCCTTTGGTGCCCTCCACAAGGGATAGACCTCATAGACTATAAAAAACATGATGGCGATAATACTCAAAATAACGGCTACCCCACCAAACGTTATGACGGCAGTGGCAGTCTTGTCAACCAGGTCGCGTCTGGTCAATCGTGTCTTGGTGCGCATAACCTTTCACACTGCAAGGGGCATCCGCCTTCTTTATATTTCACGGTAAAAGAAAGAAGGGAGGCGGCTCCGCCCCTTTTATGCTGGGGGTCGCTGACCCCTCCCTCAGACCCACCCCGCAAGGGGAGGGGCGAGCCGCCCCAGGCACGAAGAAGCCCCCTTGACCCCGTAAAGGGCTGGCTTGATATGGACAGGGTCTCTTAATTTTAC
>JADGAE010000006.1 GCA_015232165.1 Nitrospirota bacterium | reverse complement strand
TCTTCCTCCTTAGTATAAGTTTCTTATTGCTCTTACCTCTATATTTTACCACAACGGAAACCTAAAAATCTTAGAGGACAGGGTGCATAAATTTTTGGTGGCGTCAGGGAAACATTATTTACTGTTTTTTTCTAAATAGCCATTTAATCCTGTTTTTGGAAATGTTCTAAACATTTATGCTTCGTTATTTATTACCTGTTTTCAAATACGTTGTAAACTCAAGTGTGCACAGGAAGGGGTCAAAGGGGGCAGAGACGGGCGAGTTGTCCCTTTATTTTCTTCCGGCCAAATGCAATAGTCCTGCATGATTGCCAATCTTCCCTCACTTGATGTTCTCTTGTTGTTTCTTGATTAAACCTGTGACCTTGTAGATGTCCATGTCTTTTTCGCCCTTTGGGGTTTTTATCCTTCCGACGAATGCGGTTTCGATCTTGCCTTTGACCTGCTCGTATGTGAGTCTGCCGATAAAGATTCCGCCTGGCTGCGCCAACGACTCAAGCCTCGATGCAACGTTTACCGCCTCGCCCAGAACCGTGTACTCCATCCTGTGAGGCGACCCCATGTAGCCGGTAACAACCTCGCCGGTGTTTATGCCGATTCGGATGTCAAACTGTCTTTTCAAGTCAAGGCCGGCCCTGAATACCTTCAGCTTGTTCTGCATCTCAATGGCCGCAAGCACCGCGTTGTAGGCATGATGCGCATACGCAATGGGCGCTCCAAAGACCGCCATAACAGCATCCCCCACGTACTTGTCCAACGTCCCGTCGTGCCGGAAGACTATCTCCGTCATGATCTCAAAGTAATCGTTGAGGAGTCTGGCTATTTCGTGCGGGTCAAGCCGCTCCGACATGGCGGTAAACCCCTTGATATCCGAAAACAGGATCGAGGCATTCACCTTTTCGGCGTCAAATGATATCCGGCCCTTTTTCTTGCTGTCGGCGGTTACCTTGGCCACGACGTTGGGTGAGAGGAAGCGTTCCAGGTTGCTCTTTATCACCGCCTCTTCCCGTATCTTCTCATAGAGGGATATCCGCTCTATGCCTGAGGAGACGTTGTTGCCAATAGATGTAAGCATGGTCAGGTCGTTTTCGTTGAACTGCTCAAATCGGCTATCCTCAAGATATATAACCCCAATAGCCACGTTGTCTCTAGTAATTGGGGCACACATGATCGCCTTGACGTCGCGAGAGGCCGTCCGGGTTGAAAAATCGTCTCTTGAATCGGTGTTTATCGCCTGATTTGTATCCAACACCCTATGTACAAGACTCCGACTATATGTGTTATCTCCTCCGCGGCAGGCACGACACCGCAAATTGTCATCACTGTCGGACATGAGTATCAGGCATTTTTCAGCCTTTATGGTCAACAGGAGCATTTCCATTATATACTGATAGAACTCGCTCAGGTCGGTGACCTTGGTCAGCTTTTCGCTTATCTGGTGGATGACAAGGTAGTTGAGATCAACGGTCTTGGACATATCAAGCTCCCGAAACACCTGTGTGTGTTGGATACAATCCGGCTCCGGGGACTGCTCCTCCTCAAACAAGAGCGTGTTTAACCCTATGCTTATCAGGTCTCCGTGTTTGAGATGTACCCGCTTGATCTCCTGGTCGTTGACGTAGGTGTGGTTTTTGCTCCCGAGGTCTTCTATATAGTATTGGTCGTTTTTCTTGAATATCTTGGCATGATGGCGCGAAACGGTCTTGTCATCAAAAGTTATGTCGTTGTGTGACGTTTCATCGTCAGAGAACTTCCCGATGGTCATGACATCCTTTATGACCGGGATGACATCATCCTCTTCACCTTCTCTCTTTACTCTCAGTAACGGCATACTTGTTATGCTAACATATCACGCAATAACAATTGCATATGTTTTCACGCAAATTTAAATATTCACACATAAATCGATACGTTGGAGCCTGCCTCCGACGGCTTCACCCCCGAGCTGTCGATCCCTTGAAACATGAGATAGGAGTCTTTCTGCTTCGGCCTCTGATCAAACTGCTTGGTAACCAACTCCTGTTGTGCGTTGCTTTCTAATTTGGTTGCTTTAGCGGCAATTGACTGGTCCTGTGGTGAGGGGTCTGCGGGGGCAAGGGCCGCCGCCCTGACCTGCCGCATCTTTCTGATCGTGGCATCCGGCTCTTTTTCCTTCGATACGTCAATGGGTACCTCTCCGCCGCTTATATAACTCTTGCCATCAGGCCCTTTGGTATATTCGTAGGTTGGGGAACCGGCGTATTGTCCGCCAACCGATGCGTGCGCCTGTTCGTGTGCCTTGACGGCCTGTTCACGCTGTTTTAGCTTCCGTACCTGGAGCTGTATCTCACGCTCTTTTGCCTCATCCGCGTTACTCCTGGATGTGGTCTTGGCATTGTCCCCTGTAACACCGCCGGCCTTGGTGCCGTCGTTTACCCTGCCCTGCGGATTGACGCCATCGGCCTCATTGCTATTTGCGCCGTTACCCGAGCCCCTGGCACTGCCCGATAGCCCGCCTGATACCCCATATCCCTGGTACAATCCTTGCCGTATACCGGTAATTGATACATCCATGTATTTTCCCTCCTTGTCCAGCCTAATGTGTTACGGGCTGCCGATTCCTCACTACGTCACAATTGGAACTACCAACTTGGATGGTACCCTGTCATCTACAATCATCAGTTGTGCGGCCCTCATGTTGGAGGTGTTGATAACAACCGGAGAGCTAAAATTAACCGACATCTCTTTTTCACCAATCGTTGCTGCCACCAGCACTAACAAGTGCTCAATCCTGCTACACTGTAGAAACTCCTCCACCTCGTCAACAGCCGTGAAGGTATAGTCCTTGTATATCACAAAGGGGTCAACCAGCGTAAAGGCAACATCAGGGGCATCCACCGACTGTAACCACTTAACGGGTTTATCTGTAAACAATAGACAATACCGTTTTAATTCCTCAAACCCAGCCAGCCCACGAGGGAAACTTATAATCTTATCTTCCTCAACCTCCAACTCACCAAAACGTGAACTATTAAACCGCATTTATATCCTCCTAAGTATGAAACTTGTTATGCAACACTGACTCATAACTCTTATGATATCACTTTTTTTGCACAACAGTCCACCACCCTTAAAATACCTTTATCGGTAAAATAAATCTAAAACTGTAGGGCTTGGCAGGGCAATCGTATTTTATGGCGCTTTTCGATCTCGTGCAATAAGTACCTGCCCATAATTAATTATATACGAAAGAAGAAAGAAGGGGGCGACTCCGCCCGCACGGCGGGTGTTGCCGCACCCCCTTCTGAATGGGCAGGTACTTTATCTTCACGGTAAATCTGCTATGTAAGTGCGTTTCTATGGTGTGCAACCTTTTCTTCAGTTTTTCCCACGTGGGGGGTGCAAGAGATTCTTGCATGCAAGAAAATGCACACTCAGGTTTGTCCATAAAAGTGCAATAAAAAATTGCACCCCCTGTTTTTAATCGTGAGTGCTATTTCCGCTGAATATGGGCTGGTTTGATGTTGGCCTGTTATTTGCACTTACCACGACATGCCTTTGGATAAAAAGGTATAGACAGACAAACAAAACTATATAAATACTTTTAGGAGGTATAATGGGCATAGGAACAAGGATATTTGAGTTTTTGAAGTCGGCTTCCATAGCGCACGCCAAGTGGGACTATGAGGTGTCGATGAGCATCGTCAGAGACAAGAAAAAGGTTTGGTTACTTCTTGCCGCTATCTTGCCGATCCTGGCGGTGGCATTTGTGGAGGCAGGGGACTTTATAGGCGCTAAGACGGCCTATGGACCGGCGTTTTACTCCACCAAGATATTTGTAGTCTCAATAGCGATAGGCATGGCTGCCGGCCTTATCACAGGCTGCATAGGGGCAGGCGGAGGGTTTATCATCACACCGGCACTAATGGCCGCCGGAGTTAAGGGCATCCTGGCCGTGGGCACTGACCTGTTTCACATCTTCGCCAAGGCTATCATGGGCACCACCATACACAAGAAACTCGGCAACGTCTCGGTGAAACTGGCCGTGGCCTTTTTAGTTGGCTCTACCGTGGGGGCTGTCATCGGAGGGGCGATAAACAAGGCACTCTATGACTTCAATCCCCTCTTGAGCGAGGCATTTATCAGCCTGATCTATGCCGTACTGCTTGGCTTTTTAGGCACGTATGCGCTGATAGACTTCCTTAAGACCAGAAATGCCCCGGACACCGGAGATGCCCACGGAGGCCCGGACTCAGCACCCGGTATCACTATCAAGGTGCAGAACATCAAACTGCCCCCGATGATAAAGTTTGACGAGGACTACGTCCCTGGCGGCAGGAGCATCTCCGGTGTTATAGTTGCCTGTGGCGGAGTGATCGTGGGTATCATGGCTGCCATAATGGGCGTAGGAGGTGGATTTATAACCTTCCCGATGTTTGTTTACGTCTTTGGTGTCTCCTCGATGACCACGGTCGGCACCGATATACTACAGATAATCTTTACGGCCGGTTTTGCAGCGATAACACAGTACGCCATATACGGTTATGTGTTTTATACCCTGGCAATGGGCATGCTCCTGGGGTCATTGATAGGCATCCAGGTGGGTGCGCTGACGACAAAGGTCGTTAAGGGTGCACATATTCGCGGATTTTATGCCATTTCCATATTGGCAGGCTTTATTAACAGGGTTGCCACACTGCCAAAGAAGTTCACGGAACTGGACGTGATAAATGTCCCAAAGGGGGTCAGCTCCTTCATAGAGGTTACCGGAAATATTGTGTTTTGGGTTGTTGTTGGTTTTTTTGCCCTGTGGGTATTTGGTAAATTCTTTGGAAACCTCAAGAAGTTCACAGAGGAGGCGTAGGTTATGATTAGAAATAGTGGAGCGTTTTTTAAAGGTCTGGCAATAGCGGGGTGTTTTTTCGGATTGCTGTTTCTCATCTTTTCACCCATTTTTGGCGACGGCAAGAACGGCCTGGTGTATGCCGACGACATGTTTAACAAGCTGGCCAAGGGGTCTTCACACTTTATCCCCGCCCTGATCGAGGGCAACAAAAAGAAGGGAGAACGACCCATATCAGTGACAATAACCATGGACAAGCCCGAGGAGGCTGAATTGGCCGGTAAACTCTTCAATGCCGCAGGTGTCAAGGCGGGCGTTGACAAGGATGCCCTCAGCGTGGATGGTTCACTGGGCAAGCTCCTTGAGGTAGTGCTTAATGACTCGGAGGTCATGTTTCAAAACGATGGCGCGCAGATAGAGTCCAGGTACAAGCAACCCGGTAAGACCGTCATGAAGGCCTGGTGGGGTGCCCTTTCCAAGATGGTCAAGAAACTCGAAAAGGACGGAAAACTCAAGGAGGCAAAGGATATCAACACGGTGGTTAAAAAGGCAGTGGAACCGGCCTACAATTTTTATGGTATACAGCCTCAGAAGGTTTCTGATAAAATATTCCTGATGATTGGGTTGTTGGTATTTTACGTGTTCTATACCATAATGTGGGGCTATGCCATATTCTTTGTGTTTGAGGGGTTAGGACTCTCAATGAAGAAGGCCAAGCACAAGCATTAGAACGGATATATGGATTAGAGACCGGGCGTATGGACAAGGGTGGCAACGGCAGCAAGGGCGGCAAGTGTATATCGGGTGTGTTTTCCAGATATCTTACCCTGAGCAGCATCAAGTATCTAAGCAGGGTTTTGCTCATTATAACCCTGCTTTTGATGGCAACGGTGTTGTTTCTGGAGTGGATGGCAGCCGCGCAGGTGCGTGAGCTTGTCATCTCCAAGTTCAACCTCCAGCAGTTGTTATTGGCCAGGGGTGCGGCAACACAGATCAAAAACAACGTTGATCTACTCAAGGACAAGCTCCAGATGATCAAATACTGGCCCATTGACAGATACAACGAAGACGATCACCTGATGCTTCAACTCAGAAGGTCCCTTGAGAGTTCAAGGGACAACGGTCTGCTCATGGTCAGGGTTATCGACAAGGACAAACGTCTCGGGTACGTGTTGGATTACAAACATGGCAATGACCTCAATCTGTCCGACAGAGACAGCGGGTATCTGACGTGGGCCGGCCTGGCCCCAAGGTCCCCCAATAGCATGTTGCTAAGTGACGTCTACTCCCTGTCTTTGACAAAGGACAAGACCATTCTGCTGATGGACATGGCAGTGCCCCTGTGGGGTGATATGCACAAGCAGGCCGCCCTACAGACAGTCAATACGTCAACCGGCACAACAACCACCACCTTTAAGGGTGTACTGGTCTTTACCGTGGATGTCAACTCCCTGATAGGCAAGGTGGCAGGCACTATTATCTCAGGCAAGACCGGTCATGCCTGGGTTATTGACAACAAGGGGTTGTTCCTGTATCACCCTGATGCCGCCTTCATAGGCAAGAATGCCTTCGAAGTAAAAAAACAGAATCAGTCGGATGTGTCTTTTGGACAGATAAACAGGTTTCAAAGGGAGCTGATGCTCGTTGGCAAGGAGGGCATGAGCCTGTACCACTCGGGTTGGCATAGTGTTGGTGGACAAGGGGTGACCAAGCTGATAGCGTTTACGCCTGTCAATATCTCCGACAGTTCACACACCTGGTCTGTAGCGGTAGTTGCCCCACTGTGTGAGGTGGAGGACGAGGTTCACTCCATACAGTTGAGACAGTTCGTAATAGGCGGGGTGTTTATTTCCATATTGATCCTGCTCTTTGTGTTGATAATCCGCATCCTGACCAGGTGGACGAGCACGCTGACAACGGAGGTCGATACAAAAACCAGGGAACTGCGCAAGTCCGTCCGTCAGTACAGGTCTTTGGTGGAGAATGCCCACGACGTGATCTTTTCCGTTGACAAGGATACAAACATCCTGTCGATGAACATATTCGGCTATCTGTTTTTCAAAACCAAACCCAAAGAGGTCTTGGGCAAGGGGATCGGTGACCTCTTTGCCCAAGAGGCAAGAGAGCTTGTGTTAAAGTCGATCAGGGACGTCTGTGACTTCAACATAAGTAAGCAGAAGACGGTTAATCTCTGTATTGGTGGCAAGGATTACTGGTTGAGCATAAACTTCACCCCGTTGCTTGATGAGAAGGGTTCGATGTACGCGGTACTAGGCATAGCGCGGGACATAACCGAAGAGTTTCTCATAGAGCAGAACATGATGCGCACGGAGAAGCTCGCCTCTCTGGGTACCATGGTGGCCGGGGTTGCCCATGAGATAAACAACCCGGTGGCCATAATCCTTGGCTTTACCGACATGCTCTCGGAGAAGATTCCGCCGGAGTCCGAGATATACGATATCCTGAAGATCATAGAGAAACAGGCCAATAACGCCAAGCGGGTCGTAGAAAACCTCCTGAGTTTTGCCCGCTGCACGGAACATAAAACACTCGATGAGCGCGTGGAGCTTGTGGAGATAAACAAGATCATCGAGGAACTTTTCTCCTTTATAGGGAAAAACCTGAAACTGAAAAAGATAACAGTCCACAAGCACCTATCTGAAGATGTGCCCATAGTGCGTGCAGACCCTGTGGAGCTCCAGCAGGTGCTTTTAAACATAATAAACAACGCTGAGTTTTCGATGAAGGGGGGAGGCGTGTTGACTGTCGTTACCGACAAGGTTGATGACGGCAATGGCGTTGAGATCAGGCTTTCCGATACCGGTGAGGGCATAAGGAAGGAACACCGTCTGAAGGTCTTTGACCCACTGTTTACGACAAAGAAGGTCGGCGAGGGGACAGGACTTGGTCTGTCGGTTAGTTATGGTATTATAACAAAGTACGGAGGCACTGTCAGTTTTGAGACAAAGACTATAGAGGAGTCCGAAGATACCGGCACAACGTTTATAATCACCCTGCCGGCAACGAAAACAGAGGTAGTCATAGAAGAAGAAAACGGCAAGGCAGAGGAATTTATTAACAACGTTTTAACTTAAAACTTATTTACAGAGGAGACATTATGCCAGAAAATATACTGATAGTAGATGACGAACCCGACATGCTAAAGCTTCTATCCATGATCATAAAGGATAAGACCCGCTACGGGGTGACGACCACCAACAACCCCATGGAGGTGATCGATCTACTGAAAAACGGCAGCTTTGAGCTGATCATAGCCGACCTGAAGATGCCGGGCATGGACGGCATAGAACTACTGGATAACATCAAACAGATAGACAACGACTTGCCCGTGATAATCATCACGGCATACGGGACGTTTGAAACGGCAACGGAGGCGCTAAAGAAGGGTGGCTTTGACTTCATCACCAAGCCGTTCAGAAAGGAACAGATACTCTATACGATAGACAAGGCGCTGAAGTGGTATGTGCTGCAGAAGGAGAACAGACAGTTGCGCCAGCGTCTGCAGAGCCTGCAGCAGCAAGAGGGTTAATCATAGATGTTGATAGACAGAAGTAAAAAGCCAAAGAGCAGCTTAATCAAGAGGTCGACTGTTGTTTTTGTTGTGCTCATGATTGCTCTGTATGCGTTTCATGAACCGGTCTTGAACTACATGGCCAATCAGCTTGTATATAAGGATGACGTCAAACCGTGTGATGCCATTGTTGTGCTGACGGGTGATTATACCGGCGAGCGTCTTATGACGGCGATAGACTTGTTTAAGAAGGGATATGGCAAGAACATAGTGTTTTGGGGTGGCCCGATCTACTGGAAGATAACTATCGCGGAGCTCTATTTGAGGCTGTTGCAAGATAGTGGTGTGGCACCTGAACATGCCATATGGTCTGATGAGAGACTTAGTCAGGTTAGTACACATGGTGAGGCAAAGGTCAACATCAGGTTACTAAAGAGTAAGGAGGCAAAGTCATTTATTCTTGTTACCTCTCATTATCACACCGCACGCTCACGAAACGTATATAAAAAACTTGCCAAAGACAATGATATGACCATGATTGTCTATCCCGCGGCAGATTCGGATGTAAAACTCCAGGGATGGTGGAGAGACCGCAATAGCGCAAAGATTATCTTTGTGGAATTTCAAAAGACGGTATGGTATAGACTGTTCCAGTAGAGCCGCAAAAATACGGCTATTGCTCATAACATCGGAAATCAAACCACGGTTATGTCATCGTCCGCAATTAACGATCCCACCGCTTAAGCAAAAAAAGTATCTTCTTTATATGTCATGGTAACTATGATTTTACGCTTCCTGGATTCCTGGTCAAGCCAGGAATGACACACTTAGGAAAAGGCTATTATTGTCATTCCAACGAAACATGTCCCTGGCCTGAACAGGGAGCTGGAATCCATGTCTTTAAACCACAAAAACAATTTTACCATGCTTTTTTAAGAGGATACAAAATATTTATGTCCATATACTTACCACTATGGTTCTATGTGGTCCTCGACAAAGTCTTCTATGTATGAGTCCGTGATGGTGTCGTTATACATCACCATGTCCAGTTGTTTTGTATAGACGGTGAGCTTTCCGAGCATCGTCAGGCGCTTCTCAATGGATGATTTCTTGTACTTCAGGACGGCAGCGTCTATGACGTCCTCCCTCACCCTGACCATATCAAAGTGCATGTGTCTGAGTATTTCGGATATCAACCTGACGCGGCGCAGTCTTCTGTCAGTGGTCGACCCGCCCCCCTTGAAGTGAAACCTGATATAATTGTCGTTGATGTGCTCCCCGGCAAATGCCTCAACGGTTGACAGGTGATAGCCCAGGCGGATAGAGAAGTTCATGTAGTGGCTTGATATGAATGCAAAGCTCCTCTTTGCGATCTCATCGTAGTCGGCCTCGGACATGGAGGCGCTGTGGGCGATCATACCCATAAATCCGGAGACGTCAAAGGGGCGTGCCTGCGGCCACCTCATCGAGAGCATACCCTTAAAGAAGGCATTAAACGGCTCCGAAGTTATGTGCTCGGGGGCAATGGCCCTAGTCGTAGCGTTTATGCCACCGCCCAGGTCTATGGCGTACAGGTCTATGGGGATGCCGGCTACCACACGCACGGCACCAAAACTATCCTGAAGGGATGGCAGTTCCGTCATCGAAAACATCTCCATCATCGCCTTTTCGTGGGCAAAACGAGTTATGTCGTGAAACGTGTTACAGCATTCCGCCTTGAAGTCCTCCGCATCCGGATTGACCAGATTGAGCATTACTATGTGTTTTAGCACCTTTGACAGGGTCTTAAACAGGTGTGTGTTTTTAAAAGGGTCGTGTTTTTCCTCCAGGTACGTTATCAGTTCGTTGACGTAGCCCTCGTAGACATTGCAGTTTATGGCGTCTACGGTTATTTCGGATTCGTGCTTTATCGTCATCGTTGCCACTTCGGTGTCAAGGATCGTGGGTATCTGGTACTCCCTGGCAAGGGAGGCCATATGTCCGGTGGTACCGCCTACGTCGGTGACAATTGCGCGGACCTTGTTCATGACGGTCACAAACTTTGGCGAGGTGTTGCGCGCTATTAGGATTGCACCATCGGGGACATGTGTCAGGTCATCCTCGTTTCTAACGATGTAGGCCTTGCCATGTCCCACCCCCTTGCACGCAATGATACCCCTGTCCAGGAGCACCTTGTGGCCTTCTATGCGTATCGGCAGTGATTTTTGCTCCTCCTTTGCGGTAATCACCAGGGGTCTGCTCTGCAGTATCAGCAAGCGGTCGTTGGCGTCTATGACCCATTCGATGTCCTGTGGCAGACCAAAGTGGTCTTCCAAGAGCTTTGCATACCGTGCAAGCTCGGTTATCTGGCTATCCTGCAGACATGCCGTCTCCTCCGCGTTATCGGGCAGGGGGACTTCCTTTAAGGTACCGTTGGACGTGCAAACAACCATAGTAACCTGCTCGGTGGTCGTCCTCTGAGTGACACTGGTGATATCGTCCTTTGGCACCACGTATGTCTCCGGGGTCACCATACCGTCAACCAGGCACATGCCAAGCCCCCAGATGGCGCTTATTATGATCCTGTTGCCGCCTGGCTCATTGGGGTCATCAGAGAACACGACCCCGCTCACCTTTGAGTCAACCATCTCAAGGACGCCCACGGCCATGGCCAGTTCGTTCTCGGTAAAGCCCTTGGTCTTGTAATAGAATATGGCACGCGGTGAAAACAGGCTGGCCAAGACCTCCTTGTATCTCTGCAGAACATGTTGTGGGTTGACGTTTAAAAACGTGGCGTACTGACCTGCAAAGCTGAAATCGCTGTCCTCCTCGATGGCGCTGCTGCGTATGGAGAGGTCGAAGGAATGGTTGTCGCACAGCCTGGCGGTTGAGGTCAAGATGGCCTCTGTCATATCTTGTGGTATCTCTCCGGCCAGAATGTCGCTCTGACACCTAGAGCTTACGTAGTTGAGCTCTTCCATGTTGTTTACAGAGAGCGTTGCAAGACGGTTGTGGATCTTCTCAAGCATGCCGTTGTGTTCCATGAACCTCTTGTAGGCATAGGCCGTTATGGCAAAACCGGCAGGGACGGGGACGTTTAAGTGATTTTTAATCTCACCGAGGTTGGCGTTTTTACCGCCGACGCTGTTGAATCTCTCCTTTGTGATCTCATCCAGTGGCAGGGTGTAACTCTCCGTGGGGATTTCCCTTTTGGCGTTGAGGACGTTTTCTATCTCCAGGCTGATATGGTTCAAGCGGTCGTACAGTGCGTTATACCTGTTATGAGTGAGGTCGTTTAGCCTGTCGATCAAATCCTTGAGGTATCCAGTAATGGTTATCAGACTGTGGACTATGTATTGCCTGTCAAACAGGAACTCACCGGAGAGCTTTTCCTCCATATCCGCCATGACACCAAGGACATTGTTGTTACAGTCCAGGAGCCCCCTGAAGGACTCGTACTTTTTGGCCAGGATATCTTTTGCCGACTCCCTGGATGTCTCAGGGGATTGCTGCGTGCCCACCCCGATCTTTTGTAATACGCTCTTAATGGCTTCTTTGTATTTCATCAACCTGCTCCTAATAGTTCATCCATAACAATAAGGGGAAAAAAGGAGGCATTGCCTCTTTTATACCGGGGCGTCGCCGCTCCATCCCTCAGACCCGCCAACAAGGGGAGGGGTGAGGCACCCCGATTATTATAGCATTGTACCCATTAAAATTTGTGGGTGCATAAATTTTTGGTGGGTAAGATTATGGGGTCAAGGGGACTGGTCCCCTTGCAGGGGGGGTTGAGGGGGGTGCGGCAACACCCGCCGTGCGGGCGGAGCCGCCCTCCTTGTCTTTCTTTGTCTTTCTTATTTCGTATATAATTAACTATGGACATATACTTGTGAAGGTAGCGATTTACGGTTCCTTGGGGATAGCGCAGCATGTCGTGGAGGCGGCTGTGGTGCGTGGTGTTGGGATTGCCGCGGTTGTGGATGCCGACCCAACACGACACGGGCAGGGTGTTTGCGGCCTCGTTGTCGAGCCGGTGAGCAGACTCAGGGAGGTTGATTTTGACGGGATCGTCATTGCAACGTTTGATTGGCAGGTAGCCAAAGACGCCATCTTTGACGCAGGCTGCACTCTGGACGATATGTATAGCGACGTGTTCTGGGAGCCGTTCTTCCTCCAGATAGAGCCAACCACAATGTGCATCTACACCTGCCCCTCATGCAGCCGAAACACCCTGTCTGCCGGCAGGAGAAATCGACACATGTCCATTGATGACTTCCAACGCCTGATAACCCGCTTCCCAACCATCAAGAGGCTGCAACTTCAGGGGCTTGGCGAACCCACTCTCAACCCGGAGCTTATCGATATGCTCAGGTTGAGCAAGGACAGGGGGATAAACACCTCGATAACAACCAACGCATACACCCTGCGGCGTGACATCGAACGAGGCATCCTAAAACACCTCGACAAGCTGATCATCTCCATCGACACACAGGGACAACGAGATATCAGAGGCCGGTATCTCACGGAGATTTTACCCGCGTTAAACGCAAAGACGCTCAAGCACCCCAGGGTGGTCTTTAACTTTGTTGTTGGAGACGATAATATTGATGAACTTGCGTCGATCTACGAGTTTGTGACCAAGGCATGCCCCGATCAACTGCATGTCCAGTTTGTGGAGAACTGGTACGTACCAGGGCAGGAGGGGTTTGACTCGATGGCAGCCTTTGTGGCCAAGTCCAGGGTGGTCGAGGGCGAGATCATCGCGCAGGTAGCCGCATACAGAACCAGGTTGGCCAAGGTTGGCATTGCTGTTACGTATGGCGGGTCAGGGCGTAGAGCTGGAGCGTGCTGGTGGCCGTTTTTTGGCTGCTTTATCTCCTGCGACGGCCTTGTAACCCCATGCTGCATACGAATGCACCCGGAGTTTTTTAGCATGGGAAACGCCCTCGAAGAAGACCTGGGAGACATATGGTATGGGATGGGTTATGGAGAGTTTCGGCGCAGTATGTTACGGACAAACGCAAGTGTCATATGCGGTCTCTGCCCACAGTAAATACGTAAACGGCATTTATATACCTTGACAAAGAGGCTTGCATATGTTAGATTCAAGTATAAGCACCTCGTTCCTCCTCCAAACTGCTGCTCATTATCCAATGGGCAGCAGCTACTTATTGACTGGTGCAATGAAGGGCGTACATAAAAAACATATCAGGAGGTAAAATGAAACGATTCATAGTGGCATTGATGTTGCTTACGTGGCTAATTGGATGCACTGCCCACGTGGCCCCTGACGGTACTACACACGTAACACCTGATCCTATAGTGATTATTCCGGGTCATCCAGTACCACCAGGACCGCCGGACCATCCAGGTCATCCGTTACCGCCAGGTCATCCGTTACCGCCGTATGCACCACCACCACCAAGATAACAATGGCACACGGATAGCACAAGGGGCGAATGTAAGGGGCAGACGGCAAGTAAGGCAAACTGAAGAGGGCAGTTTAGATAAAAACTGCCCTTTTTAGTCAACGTCAATGCCCTGGAGGTAGTGACAGCGGTGGTGGCGTAAACCTTGGAACTGAAGGTGTCGGCTTTGATGACTGCGGAGGCGGAGTTGGTATGTTTACCTGATGAGGTGGTGGAGTAGCCGGAGGTGGAGTAGGTCTTGCCGGAGGTGGAGTTTGTACCACGGGAGGCGGGGTTGATTTAACAGGCGGAGGTAGCACTACAGAGGGTGGCGGTGGATTTATCGGTTTTACCGGTGGCTGCAGCTCTGTCGCAGGAGGTGGAATTGGCACTTCATGTCTGGGCGGTTGTTCATGCCTGGGCAGTGGCTGTGGTCTGTCAGGCTCAAACACCGGCGGAAGTGGCTGCACCCTAACAGGCGGTGGCTGTGGCAGTTGTGGCAACTTCACCGGCGGGATAACAACGTGGGGCAGTGACGGCCTGTCCGTAAGGGCATCTATGTCGCGGATTATGTTATCGAGCTTTGATGAGAGTTGCTCTCTTTCTTCGTGCCTGAGGAACCTCTTTGAACGTTCACGTCTTTCCGTATCAGCCCTGACGTTGTCGATCCTGCGCTGGAAGTTTCTGGTCTGCTTGGGGGAAAGCCATCCACCATCAGATGCCTCATCAAGGACCCTCTGGGTACGCAACAAATGCTCCTCTATTACCGAATCATTTACATCCTGAGCCAACACGGCACCAACCGGTAACAATAACGCTAACAATAGCGATACAACCAATATCGAATACACTTTGCTTAAAATCTGAATCACCTCCTTTTTGTTTATGCGCATTTATACGGCATGCTGCCATATTTAGCTACTATGGTACAACTGTTACCTGATGTTTGTCAACAACTCAATCAATCATATGCACCCGATACGTTGATATTTTTTGATCAATTATGCTTTAATATTCTCAATGAGGCCGATTAATCTGATTGTTGCATCGTGTGTATTGGCGATAAGCTGTCTGTTGGTGCCATGTATGACAGCAGCGCAGGACAAACAGCTTGTCTACTGGTACGAGGGCGACGTTAAACGTCATGCATGGAAGACGGAGGGACAGTACGCCATATTACCTGAAGGGACAGGCTATACCTCGAACGTCTATTACACGGACAAGGGCATGAAAAGAGAGATGGCCTTAACCGGTGAGGTCATTGTAAGGTATGCCTCCCACTACAGCCAGGAGGATGTTGCCGGAATAGAGAGTCAATTTGGGTTAAGGCGCAAGGGCGTCCTGCCACTTGCCGGGGCAAACTCAGCGGCATACGTATATGATGCCTACGATGGCCCACTCGTTGATCCTGTAGGAGTGGCCAACGCAATACGCGAAACTGCCACGGTGGTATACGGTTATCCCAACTGGCGAAGGCACGTGACCCACCGTGCAACCGCTAAGGGCACGGCATCCGTGCCACCGCCCAAGGACATCCCCAATGACCCTTTATTTTTCCAGCAGTGGCACATCAAGAATACCGGTCAGGGTGGAGGGCGTCTTGGGGCGGATATTAACGTCTCAGACGTGTGGGGTACCTATCGGGCGACACCGTCTCGGACGATAGCCGTTGTAGACAACGGCCTGGAGATAGGACATGAGGACCTCAAGGGCAATGTCCTGTCCAACATGAGCTACAATTACCTAAACAAGACCACAGACCCAACACCTACCAACAAGAAGGACTCGCATGGTACAAGTTGTGCCGGTGTGGCAGCGGCCAGGGGGTTTAACGCACTTGGCGTAACCGGAGTGGCTCCGGCGGCGGGGCTAGTTGGATATAACCTGCTTATGAACTTCACGGATGACAATGGATTCGATGCGATGACGCGCGGCTGGGACGAAGGCAGGATATACACCAGTAGCTGGGGACCGGATGACACCGGCGATATACTTGATGCCCCTGCACCCAGTTTTGTTGATGCCCTCAGGTTTGGCACCAGCAAGGGGCGTGGCGGGCTTGGTAACATCTACACCTGGGCCGGCGGTAACGGCAAGTCCGATGACGACAACTCCAATAATGACGGCTACGCCAACTCTCGTTACGTATTTGCCATTGGCGCATCGACAAACGAGGACAAGCAGGCATACTACTCCGAGGATGGCGCCAATATCCTTGTAGTTGCCCCCTCAAGTGGAGGCACGCTGGATATCACGACAACCGAGCTGACGCAAAACGGTCTTTACGCAACGGACTTTGGCGGCACATCGGCGGTTGCACCGATGGCGGCTGGTGCCGTGGCACTCATCCTGGAGGCCAATCCGTGGCTCTCATGGCGTGATGTGCGCCACGTGCTTGCAAGCTCTGCACGCAAGAACGACCCCTTCGACGGCGACTGGACCGTCAATGGAGCCGGGCTGCACGTCAACCACAAGTACGGCTTTGGAACCATCGATGTATCGGAGGCCGTAAACAAGGCAAGGACCTGGACGACGCTGCCGCCGGAGACATCCGTTACAGTGGCCTCTACACCCAGCAAAGCCATACCCGATAACAACGTCGTGGGGGTCAATGATACGGTTAGTGTATCCGGTGCAGAGGACATGATAGTTGAATTTGCCGAGATATACCTGGATGCCCCCGACCATCCCTGCTTTGCCAACCTGGACGTGACCTTGACCTCACCATCGGGTACAAAGAGCGTCCTTGCCGCCGCGCACCCAATCACAACGTGTCCGTCCGAGTATGCCTTTGACAATTGGCGATTTGGTTCAACCCGCCACCTCGGTGAACCTGCAACAGGCAACTGGATGCTGCACGTAGCAGACCGCATGGCCGGAAACGTAGGAACGCTTAAATCCTGGACACTAAAGCTCTATGGTCACAGCAAGGGGCTTATCCCAAAGGTAACGGTCAACACAAAGTCGCTGCAGACAAGCATCAGTTCTACGGATAACCTCATCATTGCGGTCAGTCTTGCAACGGGAGAGCAATTCATCGGCAAAAACGCTGACTGGTGGCTCTATGCCTCCGGTCCAAACGGCCTGAGATACTACTTCAACGCCGCCACCTGGTCATGGGTCAGCGGTACCGGTGTAAGCTACCAGGGACCGTTGTTCAGCTTCCCATCAAGCAGTGTCTTTAGCGGTTCCGGTCTGCCACCTGGCAACTATTCCGTTACATTTGGTGTTGACTTGACCCCGGATGGTGTAGTTGACACGAGCTTCTTTGTCTCCACCGTCGTCGATTTTACCGTAACCCCCTAGGGATTACAGGTTTTTGACGGCTTCTTGAGCCACATAGGTACCGGTAACCCCCTGCTCTCCATGTTCCGTAGTATCCGGTCTTTTACAGTGGGTTGTTGCTCGCTGCAAAACATCTTGCTGTAACCTATCCTCAAGTTAATTGCCGACAACCCGTACACCAGGATGAGCGGTAACAGGATCGGCAGGAGTACTACGGCTATCGGTAGCAAGACCGGTGTGGCCGCTATTAATATCTTTTTTATCATAGCCTTATTATATACTGGACTAAATGGAAATTGCAAAAAGATAAAAGATATGGGTGCATAAATTTTTGGTGGCGTCAGGCTGCATCCTTCAAATGGCTGACTATCTTGCTCCATTGTCCGGACAGATATAATGCTCTTAGTGATACCATGGGTTGAACATTTTTTTTATTCCAATGCATACCAGATTGCTTCATTCTTGTCTGTACCACAATACGGTGTGCGTTTTCTATAATTCCACTGCCTATATCAATCCCTTCTCGTCGATATTCTCCGTACTTCATTCTTAAAATGTCACCATATCCCCAATTTTACCTTCCCATAGCCAATCCTTTAATTGCTTGATTTGTTCTTCGTCTTTAAGTTGACCAGCATTTATTGCATTGCCCAAATATTCACTCGCATGATAGTAATCTAATATCTGAATAGCGACAGGATGATATGTACAAGCATAGTCACATATCCACGGTGCTCCATCTCCAACAATGACATGCTTTACATAATTGTGAAATCCAAAGTTGGATGCCTCTAAAGTAGCCCTATTCTTAAAAGCTTCAAGAGAATTTTTATCACCATTGAATACTGAAAAATACTTCTTACGATACAATTCATTATGGTTTTTATCTACTTATAATCTATCTTTTTATGCAAATATTACTCCAATTCTTACTTCTTTCCAACCATCTTCTCTTGTTTGCACCATACTGCCATCTAACTCCATATACGCTACATCGTTTATTGGTTTACCTTCCTTGTTTCTGGAGCTTTCAATACAGATGGAGGATTGCCTTTTTGTAGTTCATCGACAAAAAGTAATTCATAAAGCAATCAACCCCGCCAATATCCTGTGCAATCCCAAAACTCTGAAGATAAAGTTGATTGATTTTGGATCATCCTCGCAAAAAAAATATTATGCAGGAGGAACTTGTCAATCTTTCCCACATGGAAGGAAATCTAAACTATATTTCTCCGGAGCAAACTGGCAGGATGAACAGGTCGGTTGATTATCGAACAGATTTATATTCTCTGGGGGCTACCTTTTATGAACTTTTGACAGGTCACCCCCCTTTTGAAAGCATTGATTTACTTGAATTTATACATAACCTTCTTTCAAAAGAACCTCAACCTCCTTATGTGTCAAATACAGCCATTTTTCCCATTATATCCAAAGTCATAATGAAGTTGTTGGCAAAAAATGCTGAAGACCGTTATCAATCTGCCGAAGGGTTAAAAAAGGATTTGTGTCAAATCCAGCAAGCGTTTCAAAGAGGATTGTCTTCAGAATTAGATTTTGAGTTGGCGCAACATGATGCAACCGGAAGGTTACAGATACCTCAAAAATTGTATGGGCGCGCGCCTGAAATCCGGAGGATCACAGAGATTTGGGAACAAGTCCTGAATGGAAATACGGAAATGGTATTGATTGCAGGTTATTCCGGAGTTGGAAAGACCTCTTTAGTTCGTGAAGTGCAGAAATTGGGTATTTATGTGAACGCATGGTTTTTAGAGGGTAAATTCGATCAGTATCAGCGTACAGTGCCATACTATGCCTTTTCTCAAGCGTTAGCCCAATTAATTGACATGCTGCTGGCTCAGTCCGATGATCGTCTCCATTTATGGAAAGATGATATTCTCAATGCAATAGGACAAAGTGGAGCAGTGCTCTCGGATATCATTCCCAATCTGGAACTCCTGATAGGCAAACAACCTGCTGTGCCAGCACTTGGTACTCAGGAAACTATTAATCGTATGACTATAGTATTTCAAAGTTTTATCAGGGTCTTCAGCCGTAGCCAACATCCACTGGTATTGTTCGTTGATGACTGGCAATGGGCAGATTCAGCATCTCTTCAATTGTTGAAGGCATTGATGAACGACACAGAGATGTCGCACCTGTTTTTGATAGACGCTTATCGGGATAATGAGGTGTATGCCGCTCATCCCTTTATTATTACGCTGAACGACCTGAAAAACTTTCATCGACTTTCCATACATTCTATTTCCCAAAACTCTGAAGATAAAGTTGATTGATTTTGGATCATCCTCGCAAAAAAAATATTATGCAGGAGGAACTTGTCAATCTTTCCCACATGGAAGGAAATCTAAACTATATTTCTCCGGAGCAAACTGGCAGGATGAACAGGTCGGTTGATTATCGAACAGATTTATATTCTCTGGGGGCTACCTTTTATGAACTTTTGACAGGTCACCCCCCTTTTGAAAGCATTGATTTACTTGAATTTATACATAACCTTCTTTCAAAAGAACCTCAACCTCCTTATGTGTCAAATACAGCCATTTTTCCCATTATATCCAAAGTCATAATGAAGTTGTTGGCAAAAAATGCTGAAGACCGTTATCAATCTGCCGAAGGGTTAAAAAAGGATTTGTGTCAAATCCAGCAAGCGTTTCAAAGAGGATTGTCTTCAGAATTAGATTTTGAGTTGGCGCAACATGATGCAACCGGAAGGTTACAGATACCTCAAAAATTGTATGGGCGCGCGCCTGAAATCCGGAGGATCACAGAGATTTGGGAACAAGTCCTGAATGGAAATACGGAAATGGTATTGATTGCAGGTTATTCCGGAGTTGGAAAGACCTCTTTAGTTCGTGAAGTGCAGAAATTGGGTATTTATGTGAACGCATGGTTTTTAGAGGGTAAATTCGATCAGTATCAGCGTACAGTGCCATACTATGCCTTTTCTCAAGCGTTAGCCCAATTAATTGACATGCTGCTGGCTCAGTCCGATGATCGTCTCCATTTATGGAAAGATGATATTCTCAATGCAATAGGACAAAGTGGAGCAGTGCTCTCGGATATCATTCCCAATCTGGAACTCCTGATAGGCAAACAACCTGCTGTGCCAGCACTTGGTACTCAGGAAACTATTAATCGTATGACTATAGTATTTCAAAGTTTTATCAGGGTCTTCAGCCGTAGCCAACATCCACTGGTATTGTTCGTTGATGACTGGCAATGGGCAGATTCAGCATCTCTTCAATTGTTGAAGGCATTGATGAACGACACAGAGATGTCGCACCTGTTTTTGATAGACGCTTATCGGGATAATGAGGTGTATGCCGCTCATCCCTTTATTATTACGCTGAACGACCTGAAAAACTTTCATCGACTTTCCATACATTCTATTTTTCTCAAAAACCTGACCATGGAAAACATCCATGAGTTGCTCACCGACACTCTGTCAACAGAGACGGCCTCTCTTGAAGCCCTGATCTATGAAAAAACACAGGGTAATCCCTTTTTTATTCTCTACCTCCTGAACTCATTGTATGAAGAAGGAGATATCATGTTTGACTTTGAACACTACCAGTGGCGCTGGAGCCTTGAACATATTCGGCAAAAAGGTATTTCTGATAACGTTGTAGACCTACTGCTCCAACAGATTCAGAGGTTCCCACGCGCAATCCGGCAGACACTACAGGTGGCCGCTTGTATTGGGAATAACTTTGATATACAGACACTGAGGTTGATTTTAGGATGTTCGTTCGAAGATTTGAGGGAACACTTACAGAGAGGTTTAGATGAGCGTTTGCTGATTGCAAAAGGGACCTTTGATAATCTTCACTTATATGAGGTCTCAAAAGATACGCTTTGGTTACAGTTTGTCCATGACCGCATTCATCAGGCGGCTTACGCATTAAACGAGGGACACGACAGACTGGAAATACATTTGACAATCGCACGATTGTTGGCTGATTTGCCCGATGCTGAGGTGCCTGATAGCAGGATTTTTGAAGTAGTACATCATTACAATCAATCCCTGAATTTATTGAATTCTGAGGAAGAACAAATACGCGTGATTCAATTTAATTTAACGGCGTTTGAAAAGGCCAAAAATTCAAGTGCTTATCAATTGGCACTCCAATTGATAAAAACAGTTCAGACCATCCTGCCGCCTCAGTGCTGGCAACAACACTATTCTCTCGCTCAAAGGGTTTATACCGCACTTCATGAAGCATTGTTTCTTAATAACGATTATGACCAGGCCGATCAAATATTTGAGATACTCAAGCAAAGACTTCATACAACGTTGGAAAGAGTCCCATCTTAATCTGATAAAGATTCAGTAGGACACAATGAAGGGCTTATATAAGCAGGCAATTCAGGCAAGATACGTGAAAAACGAATGCAACTTGCCCCTGACCTGCAAGGCTGCCGCGTGCTTGTTGCTGACGATAATCAACTGTCATTACAAATTATTAGTGAGATGCTGCGTTCTATGTCCTTCGATGTTGTAGAGGTATCCTCCGGCGTTGATGCGATAAAGTCTGTTATAGAGGCAGATAATGCAGGCATCCCTTTTGTCATTGCCTTTCTTGATTGGCAGATGCCTGGTCTTGACGGCATTGAAACTGCTACTCAGATAGCCGCTCTTAAACTCAGCCATGATGTACCACATCGCATCATAGTGACGGCTTACGGCACTGAGGATGCATTTAATAAGGCTGAAAAGGCATTTCTGATGATGCTTGTTAAACCTGTTAGTTCATCCACGCTGTTTGAAGCAGCAATGGCGGCGATAACAGGAGGTACTCATACCCAGTGTAAGACAGGTGTTGATGGGTATGTACGAACCGACCTGGCCCCAATATCAGGAGCAAGGGTTTTGCTGTTGGAGGACAATGATCTCAACCAACAGGTAGCAATGGAGTTGCTGACTGAGTTTGGACTTAATGCATATCTGGCTGAAAACGGGCAGGTAGCGCTTAAAATGGTCTGTGAAAACCAGTATGATATCGTTCTGATGGATGTGCAGATGCCGGTGATGGACGGTATCACCGCGACACTCGAAATTAGAAAGCTTAAAGAACACGCTAACTTGCCAATCATTGCGATGACGGCAAATGCTATGGTCTCAGACCGAGACAATTGCATGACCGCTGGAATGAACGATCACGTGGCCAAGCCCATAGACCCGGATGAGTTGTGTGACTGCCTACTAAGGTGGATTCCGCCGCTTAACAGGGCAGATGCGATAAACTCTGATGCCGAAAACCCAGATATAACTGTTGTACAGGTGGTTGCGCCCCATATCTCTGATGCCAGTGGTCAACTTGCCACACTATATGAAGTGGATGGTCTGGACGTAGCAAATGGCCTCAAACGAGTGCTTGGCAAACCGGCATTCTACCTGTCTCTATTAAAGAAGTTTGCCGCGGGACAGGCTAACTCCCCTAATGAAATCACAGCAGCGCTTGCAGAAGGACGCCGTAACGATGCAGAGCGCATCGCCCATACGACCAAGGGCACAGCCGGGAATATAGGTGCCATAAATGTTCAGCAAGTGGCAGGAAGAGTTGAGGCAGCGGTTAAAAACAATGCACCTGACGATGAGATACAACGTATATTTGATGAGTTTGACGGGACACTTCGCGGGTTTCTCCACGCCTTAATGCAGGCCATGCCTAATGAGACAATGCAGGCTGTAACAGCGGTTGTCGATCTACAGGCTCTAATCCCTACAATCTCAAAAATAGAGAAACTACTCGCTGACTACGACTCCGATGCCACGGAAGTTTTCTCGGAATCCGCTGTCCTCCTGCGTTCTGCTTTTAAGGATGACGCCGCCGAAATCGAAAATGCCATACAAAGTTTTGACTTTGAACTGGCGCTTTCCTTACTTTCCCGCGCGAAGGAAGGCCTCCGGATTTTGAAATAACTAAAATGCCTATGTAGTTTACTCCGCTGACATAGAACAGTAGCATAAACATAGCACTTTGGTGGGGTCAAGGGGGCTGGCCCCCTTGCAGGGGGTTCTGAAGGGGGGCGGAGCCGCCCCTTTTTTTTCTTGACCGGAGTTAACTCAACAGGCAATATAACTAATTCCAATTCTAAATCGAAATATAGCAAGACCTGCAAGCGGTTTGGATGTGTCTGGTAAGGCAAAGGAAGTTCTGTCAAAGGCGCACATAGTGGGAGAACTTCGGCAGGTGCAATCGGTGATTTTTCCGTTGGAATTTGATTTTTCCATGGAGCAGACGGTAAGCGCTCTTGGAATATTAAAAGGCTGGGCCTGTCAATTGCGGCAACAGTTCATCCGTTCCGACGGAGCGTGCATCGAGCAGAAAACGACACAAGGTGGTCGTCGAAGGGAAAACATGAGATATGAGGAGGAGTCAGGGTTTCTCTCTCCTTTTTTTTCGACGAGACCAGTAAGGGCGGCATTATGGTTGTTGCCTCATCAAGCAGACTCTTGATGATTGGCTTGGGCGCACGGTGACTTTGGCCTCTGCCTATAACCTTCTCCACGCTGAATTTGCTAGTGTAATTAGACGATTTATATTTTTAGGTTGTCTTTTTTATCAATTCTTGAACAAGCACACGATTAATATCGTCATCTGGCATAGTAGCTAATTTTACTATGTCGGGTAGTACCCAATCAACCGTGGTTGTGCAGCCACCGCCGTTGTTTGGTTTTGTAGGTGCTTGGGTTGTCGCCTTAGTCGTGGAGGATCAGCCCATAACGGCAACGATACCTTAATTCTTAACAACTATAGCATAGTCAATCTACGCAGCTGCCAAACCGGCAGCTATCACAGGTGTACGTTCTTACCATTTCTTTCCTTATTCGTTGAATGGTTCCAGTAGATACCTATTATAGCAGAAAAATAAGACCTTAATGTTATAATAGAATGATGAATGATACAAATACATTGCTAATACCAAGTTGCATTCACATGGGTATTTATAGTATCCTATCTTTATAAATAAAAA
>JADGAE010000248.1 GCA_015232165.1 Nitrospirota bacterium | reverse complement strand
AGTCAATGACACATTGCCATGTACCTGAGAGGGCCCAATGGCTCAGGGCGCTTTTTATTGAAAGGGAACGTATTGCCAATCACCTTGGAGATATAGGGGCTATATGTAATGACGCAGCCTTTGCATTTATGTTATATCAGTGCTCAAGACTTAAGGAGGCCATGCTTGCCACTAACCATAGACTCTTTGGGCACAGGCTTATGATGGACAGGGTTATCCCTGGGGGTGTGACGGTTGATATAGACTTAAACGCCAGGAAAGAGATATTGTCAGAGTTGGATTCTCTCAATGAGAACTTTAACAGACTGGTTCGTATTTATGAGGAGAGCTCCTCACTTGAGGATAGAGTGCGCTCTACCGGCATACTCACACCGGAGTTGGCAAGAGAGCTGTGCACGGTAGGAATAGTTGCGCGCGCCAGCGGATTAAATGTCGATTGCAGGGTTCATAATCCTTTTCCTCCATATGATTCAATCAGGGTGGAGTCTCCGGAGCTTACCGCAGGGGATGTTCACGCAAGGGTGTGGGTGAGGGTATTTGAAGTCCGGGAATCCATGAGACTCCTGCGCAGTATCATTGAAAACATACCTTCCGGCAGTATAGTTACCCATTGCAATGCCGTGTTACCTGATGCAACAGGGTTTGCGGCAGTAGAGGGCTGGCGGGGTGAGATAATCTATTGGCTTAAGAGCGGCCGTCAAGGGCAGATAAACAGGTGCATGGCAAGGGACCCCTCCAGTGTAAACTGGCTGGCTCTTGAGCAGGCAATAAAGGGCAACATTGTCCCTGATTTTCCGCTTTGCAACAAGAGCTTCAACCAATCATATTCGGGACACGATCTATGATTACAGCCCTGTGCCGGATTGATTTTATAGCGCGTTTCGATTGCGCGCAATGCAAAGAAAGAAGGGGAGCGACTCCGTCCTCCCCCCTTAATTTTTTATCTTGACAATCCTGTTAGTTTATTGTACTCTAGCTTGAGAGTGTTTGGTCAAGCAAAGTGTATGCCGTTGCTAAAATTTATTTTTCTAAAACTCGAGTACAGTGACAATAGTCGTCTTTTATATGAGAATCTGAAGCCATCCACCAGTAACAGGCATGGCAGGCGAGATATAAAGGGGAAATGATTTCCGGGCATCTAAGCCCGGATGATAGTGTGGTATAATTGATAGCGAGGATATAGACAATGCCTTTACCCCCTAAAGATCAAGGGCAATGGGTTGGCGGGACTCCCGAGGAGAAGACCGAAAACTTTAACATGGAGCAGTTGTTGGAGAAGAAGAAGAAGATAGATTCTCTCCTGCACAACAAGTACACCAAGTGGGTCACTGTCATGTTTACCGATTTGGAGGGTTCTACCGTGTTGACGGAAGAGGCGGGAGACCTTGCACTGAGGACCGTGATAAAGAATCAAAACGACATAATTCATCCGATAATAAATACCTTCAAGGGTGTCTACGTCAAGTCCATAGGCGATGGTACGCTGTCGTACTTTGAATCAGGCAACAACGCCGTTGGGGCCGCCATTGAGATACAGAAGGCGGTTGCCAAATATAACCGGAAAGAAGAGGGCATGCTTCAGATACATCTGCGCATTGGCCTTAATACGGGCAACTGCATAGTTGAACACAACGATGTCTTTGGCGATGTGGTTAATGTTGCTCAACGCTTTGAGTCCATTGCCAACACGGGTGAGATATACCTCTCCGAGGAGACCTTCAACACCCTTGATGACAGGCACAAGCAGTTGTGTCGTTACACCAGGACGACAAACATAAAGGGCAAGAAAGAAGCCTTTAAGGTATACATGGCCATGTGGGAGAATGTCTCCGCAGGCAACATAATAGCCGACAAAATAGATGTCGTGCCGATCCTAAGGGTAGAGAGGGCCGGCTATCCTCCCTTTACGGTACCGATCAAGGAGGAGGAAATCCTTATAGGACGGACAAGTGACTGTGGTGTGTCTCTGACGGAGTCGTTTGTTTCGCGTCACCACGCACACGTGTTCTTGCTTGATGGTGCCTACTATGTCGAGGACCTGCAAAGTCAGAGCGGGATATCCCTCAACGATAAGACCGTCAACTCCTCCGTCCTTAAGCACGGCGATGTGATCAAAATAGGCCCCTCTATTGCTATAACGTTTCTGCAATCTCACTCGGAGGACTCAATCGCCCTGCGAAGTACACAGGACAAGCTGCGTAAGGAGATTGGCAAGATCGTCGCCCAGTACGAGCAAGAGCCTTATAAGGTCATTGTCTTGCGAAAAAACTCCGAGATACAACAGCACGTCATCTCCGTCGGCGGACTCCTGATAGGACGAACCGGTACATGCGATATCCAACTGCCCGAACAAGTCGTATCTAGCAAACATGCAAGGCTCTGGTGTGACAACAAGGGTATCTACATAATTGACCTTGACAGCACAAACGGCGTCTTGCTAAACGGTATTCAAATACCTGCAAACAAAGAAATAAAACTCAACCTGACGGACAGGATCGAAATAGGCCCCTTTGCACTAAAAATCCTTGCCTCCGAGCCGGATGACAAACTCTATGAGTAAAGGTTGGATGAAATGATAAAGTTCTTTCGCATTAGTATAGACTCTATAGTTTTGCTTCTTTCCAACTTTATCCTTAAGTTGACGCCCATGCGCTTTCGCAGGAATGACCCATGTTCGAGCCAGGGGCAGGCACATATGGGCGCAAAATACCATTTCCTGTCATTCC
>JADGAE010000247.1 GCA_015232165.1 Nitrospirota bacterium | reverse complement strand
GGTTGGTGTATGGACATGGTTGCCAAACTTTATCAGATAACCGGTAGAGCGGTCCTTGGTGTTTAGATAGCTGAAGAAGTCGTTATCAATCTTTCCCGTGTCGGAGTCAAAGACCTCACAGTTATGTGTTACGGCTATGCAGTGGGGGTTGTTTTCAAGGAAATCGACCTGGTGCCGGAGTCTTTCAGGCAGCATCATATCATCCCCCTCACAGATTGCTATGTAGTGGCCTTGACACATGTCCAGCGCCCTGTTGACGTTTATCGCTATAGAGTATATGCCCATGTTATAGGGTTGAACGAATAGTTTTATGATGCCCGGGTAACGCTCTTTATACGTCCTGATGACATCGACTGTGCCGTCGGTAGAGCAGTCATCTGATATACATATCTCGAGGTTCTTGTACGTCTGGCTCAGACAGCCCAGGATGGCCTCCTCCACAAAGGCATGGTTATTATATGTGGGCATCAATATTGAGACCTTTTTGGGTTCCATGCTAATATCTATTTCCTACACTCATTATCTGTAGTTTTGCATTTTTTTCATAGATATGTCAATCACACTGCGCCCAAGCTCCAACATGGGGCATTTATTGCAGATTTATAGCGCGTTTCGATTGGGTGCAATACAAGAAAAGAAAGGGGCGACTCCGCTCGCACAGCGACGTTACCGCGCCCCCTTCAACCCCCCGCAAGGGGACCAGTCCCCTTGACCCCATTAAAGTGCCGTTAATTTTGTAGTTAATCCAATCGAAATTTGCTATATATCTTTTTTTGTATTGCATGCAATCGAAACGCGCTATAATTTTGCCCATATGGGGATGGCAGTTTTTAAGTGCGATGTCTTTTTTTTATGCTTCTTTGGTCAGTCATAAAAAAAGACTTGATTTTTTTTATATCATAATGATATAACACTGTATTGGTATAAATTACTATAGACAAGAAAGGTGGTGATTGCCGGGAATGGGTTCAGGAGTTGCCGAAAGAGAATGAAACAGAGAATCGGAACAGAGGAATGGTTTAACTAGCCATGGGTTTAATTGGTAAGTAAACGGATGAAAAAAACAGTACGCATTAAGTTTAGGAGGTTTAATACATGAGAACATTGAAGTTGGTTGTATTGTTAACAATAGCCCTTGGGCTTCTTGTCCCGGCAGTTGTAATGGCTAAAGCTGATGACAGCGGTAAAGAGGTGAAGACCGTTAAAGAGCTGATAGCGATGTATGACTCCACACGGTGTAAGCAGTGTCATGAGCAGATTTATAAGGACTGGGAAAAATCTCTTCACTCAAAGCCTTTAATTGGTCCTTTTAGTAAAACGCTCGGTACGTTGATTGATTATCTGAAGCAGCGCGATGGCGAGCTCAAGAAATCCCACGAGATAACAAAGAGCATTAAAGATTACATGATGCCTTGCTTTATTTGTCATATTCCTCAGTTACAGGATGCCTCGGAGGCGGCTGCACAAGAAATAGCCGATGCCGTTGTTAAGCAGGACTTTGATATCCTCGAAAAGCTCCAGATAAACTGCATAATCTGCCATAACAGAGACGCCCTTGTCAGGACGTTCAGAGACGGCGCTCCAGCTAAAGACACCATCTATGGCAACAAGGACATCGGCGGTGCACATGCCGATTCAGTATTCACAAAGTCCAAGCGGGCAGAGATGATGGAAGACTCGTCCTTCTGTGGCCGCTGCCATCAGGGACCAAACCTTCTGCACTCGGCCGAGCCTATGTGGTGCGTGTCAAACTACGACAGTTATCTGCAAAACTATATCCCTAATGGCGGGGATAAGGATTGTCAGGATTGTCACATGAGGGCACCTAATACAGGGCACCGCTTCCCGCCGAATTATGACGACAGGGAATTCCAGATGAAGAGGCTCAAGGAGCATATCAAGTTTGACGTCTCTGCAATGGCCTACACCTTCAAGGTGAAACTACCGGAGGTGCTCTCAATACCACAGGTGGTGATAAAGACAAAGGTCACTCACGACATCGGACACAGGTTCCCCGATGGTTGCCCGTCTCCCACACACTTCTCGCTAAAGGTCAAGGTAAAGTCCAAAGACGGCAAGGAGATATTCTCCGAGACGAAGTACTACATGCCTCAGAAAAAACTGGGCTATCAGGATAACACTATGGTGTTTGCCTCATTGAGGAAACTATCTCTGATGAGAGACACGTCGCTTCAGCCGTTTAAGGCCAACGAAGAGACCTTTGAGGTCAAACTGCCCCCAGGCGTAGAGGATGCCATAGTGGAGGCCTCACTGACACTGGTTGTAGAGCCAGGCGTCAAGGATTCCGTATATGAGCTGGGTACCTTCACAAAAGAGGTCAGCCTAAAAGGCCATAAATAACACCTGACAAGAACCACAGGGTTTAACACAATAACCCCCGGGCTGGCGCAATTGCGTTGGTTCGGGGGCTTTTTCTATGTTTATAGACGGAAGGGATTAGATAATCTCAAGTCGAATATGTCAGGACAATGGATACAACAGGCCCCGGCAGAGGCTTACCGTCTCCGCAGACGGTTTAAGCCCAAGGGCCTTTATAGTGCGTTTCGATTGTGTGTAATACAAGAAAAGAAAGAATGGGGGGCTTTGCCTATATGCCAGGGGTTGCCGACCCCCTCCCTCAGACCCACCCACAAGGGGAGGGGCGAGCCGCCCCGGGCACAAAGAAGTCCCCTTGACCCCATTAAAGTGCCGTGAATTTTGTAGTTAATCCA
>JADGAE010000246.1 GCA_015232165.1 Nitrospirota bacterium | reverse complement strand
GTTCATCCGGCGGCAGTATCCTTCCTAAGTAGGTGCGAATGCGAAACTCGTGTCGCCCGGCGTCAAGTGCCGGGTCGGTGAGCATTGATATCCGCGTGAACTTGAGCTTGTCAAGTGTGGAGACCGACGGGTCGTTTCTGCGGCCACCCCTGGTATGGGGGGAACCGCCCGTGTTCTTGTAGAACAGGAACTTGTGGTGTGGGTTGAACTCCGGCTCTATGGCGTCGTTTGGACACACCAGGCTGCACGTGGCACACCCGGTGCAATATTTGTCTATTGCGGTTGACTGCTTTACGACGGTGACGACGCGACGCTCCGTGCTTGGTGTCGGGACCGACCCGATTGACTGCACGACCCGACGGGCTATCACCGATGGGTAGATTGCAAACATCGGACAGACCGCCGTACACCGGCCACAGCGCTTGCACCTGTCATCCCGCCACTGTATGACATAAGGGAATTCCTTTAGCGTTAATTCATGATTGTTGTCCAACCGGCAAGCTGGTTCCATACCTTAACCTCCTGAGCGCCCGGTGAAACAACTACCATGTCGTATTTCATCGGGAATATATCTTTGTCACAAGCCCGCTGTGGGATGCTCCTGTTGAGCCCGCACTCCTCCGACATCAGCGCCACCTTGCCCTTGATGCCACCTACGACGCCGGGTCTGAGCTTCTTGGCGTCCTGCACCATAAAGCACGAGCCATCTGGCGTAAACCCTATCACGCAGTTGGGACCGTCTATGCACAGATACCTCAACGACTGCTTTAACAGCCGGATCGCGCCCTTGTCCGTCCTGCCCTCGATCTCGGAGGACTTCAGTGGCGTGATAACGTCCTTGTAGTACCGCAGCGGGTACTGCAGGGTCTTACAGACGTAGTGCAGGATGTGGGTGAAGACCTCACTGTCGCTGTTGTAGCCGATGTATCCTGGGAAGCCGCGACTTTTGAGGTACTCCCTGATGGGGACAAAGGCGGTGTTTTCGCCGTTGGTCATGGAACCGTAGCCCTGGATGAAGAACGGGTGGCAGGCGTAGAGGTTGATGGCGTAGTTGGTGTTTTGCCTGCCCTGGGCAAAGATGATCTTTGCCCGAAGTGATGCAGAGTCGAGGTTGAAGAACTCGCACAGTTGCAGCGGGTCGCCGACCTCCTTGAGGGTGATGACGTCGGGGTAGAACGAAAAGACGATGATCGACTCATCCTCCTGGCCCATAAAGCGAAGCGCCAGTCGTGTATTTAGCAGCAGTGCCTCCTTGGTCTCCCAGGATGCGTCCGCAAACTGCGGCGGGTACTCGTAGGCCCTCGCAAAGTAGTGCTCGCGCGCCTTGATCCCCCTGACAGGCTTGATCTTCGGTGACCACGAGTGTCTGAGCTTAAACCCCTCGCCCTCGAGGTAGTTGTCGAGGTTCACAAGCCCCTGCCTTGAGCATATCCCCGAAAGGACGGGGTATTCCTTGAGCTGCTCGAACTCACTGCCGAGGTCCTTTAGTATCAGCCCCATGCCGGAGCCGTCGTGTCCCTCTTTCATGGTCTCGAGTGCCAGGATGTTCTCCACGGGCGATATGTAATCCGCCCCTGATATTGCACTTAATCTACACATTTATGTATTCCTCATCAAAATTATATTGCTGCCGTTTCACAAGTATATAACTATATAGGCATTGATACACTTTTGTCAAATAAAAATTACGAAGAAAAGAAGAAAAGAAAGAATGGAGGGCTTTGCCTATATGCCGGGGGTGACACTGAGCCGGGGGTTGCCAACCCCTCGCCCCTTGCTGACCCCTTGACGCGCCGTAAAGGGCTGGGTGGCAGATTGGGGGGTGATTGAAGTTTTGTTTACCAAGGTTGTATAATAAGACATGACTGTATTAGCGGTACCAAAGGTCTTAAGAGAGAGGCTTGGAGACGAGGCCACGGATGCCTTCGTCCGGTTTATAAATGAGGCCGGAATTGACACGAGGAAAGAGCTGGCGAGCAAGGAAGATGTAACCAGGCTCAGGGAAGAGCTGCGTAAGGTAGAAAGCAATCTGAAGGAAAACTCGTTTAAACAGGGAGCCGCCCTCAAGGATGACATGAATAAGATGGGAACCGCCCTCAAGGATGACATGAATAAGATGGGAGCTGCCCTCAAGGATGACATGAATAAGATGGGAGCTGCTCTCAAAGATGACATGAATAAGATGGGAGTCGCCCTCAAGGATGACATGCATCAGCAGGTAGTCGGACTGGTTGAAGCAGTAAATAATCTAAATAACAACATCATCAAGTTAGAAGGCAAGTTGACAAACTGCCACTGGATGATGGGTACGCTGATAGCCATAGTCATTTTGGTGCTTAGTCTTGTGATGAAAACCTTCTTCAAGTAAAACGTGCCCGTACCACATTAGCAAACTACACAACAACGGTAAAATCACTATCTTTTCCATATAGCTCTCCTAACATTCTCAACCTTGTTTTATCTTTAAAATAAAGCATTTGATATAATACGCAAAAAAAATTGTCAATAGCCAAAATTGCATCATACTTCTAACTATACTCTTCTGAGATGGATGACTCTACACCTAAGCTCAAAGCATTGTGGTATACTAAATTATAAGCACTTGGACAGACTAATATTTATAAAATTAGGATTGAGCATAATGGGGTCAAGGGGACTCCTTCATGGCCGGGGTGCCTCGCCCCTCCCCTTGCGGGGGAGGTCAAGGAGGGGGCAGAGCCGCCCTCCTTGTCTT
>JADGAE010000245.1 GCA_015232165.1 Nitrospirota bacterium | reverse complement strand
TTCTCCTTGGCGACATCGTGGTAAACCTTGATCGCGCACAACAGCAGACCACGGACAACCTTGAAAACGAGGTACTGAGGCTCCTCATCCACGGCCTGCTTCACCTGATCGGTTATGACCACGAGGTCTCTGCGTACAAGGCACGAAAAATGGCAAGTACGGAAAGAGAAATCTTTGATGCCCTTACGCAAATCAATAGATAGCGCTAACAACGCCATTGAAGGCATACTGATTGCCGCCAAGACGGAGAGACATCTGCGATACCACCTCTACGTCGCAGCGCTTGTCATCCTGTTCAGCTACATAACCGGCGTGACCAAGACGGAGTTTCTCATCATCTCCATTGTCGCCCTTGTTGTGATAATGGCAGAGCTGATAAATACCGCCATAGAGGCAACCGTCAATATCCTCTCACCGGAAAAGCAAGAAAAGGCACGTATTGCAAAGGACGTCGCCGCAGGGGCCGTGTTGACAACCGCCATGGGGGCTGCAGTCATTGGCTACATCATACTATCACCCTACCTCATGAACATCTTTGAGAGAGGTCTTGTCGTATCCCGACACAGTGGCAATGAGATAGCCGTGTTGTCTATAATAATCGTGGTTATCCTGGTTGTACTGCTTAAGGCCCTTACCGGCAAGGGGCATCCCCTCAGAGGGGGTATGCCAAGCGGCCATGCTGCATTATCCTTCTCAGTCTGGGTCTCGATAACGCTCGTAACAAGGAACTTTATAGCCTCGTTGTTTTCGTTGGTGGTGGCGGTGCTGATTGCACAGAGCAGGGTCACCATAAAGGTTCACAACCTCCAGGAGGTCTTTCTGGGGGCCGCTACGGGGATTATTGTCACCTTCCTGCTCTTTTGGGTATTTACATAACATCTATGTCAAATAAAGGCCGTCGCTTAACTATATACGCTATCTCTTTGACAGTGTTGGTGATTATCCTGTACGTTTTTCTTCGTGGTGAACGGGGAACCAAGGTGTACAATCAGTCAAAGCTAGCGATGGATACTATCATAACGCTCACGGTGGTATCGGACTCTAGGGGTAAGGCCGAGGCGGCCATTGAGGCCGGTTTTGCAGAAGTCGCACGCCTGGAGGGGTTGTTGAGCATGTTCCTGCCTCAGAGTGAGGTATCCCTAATCAACGACAACTCGGGTATCAAGGCAGTAAAGGTCTCGGAGGACACTTACGGGTTGATCAAAAAGGCGGTCGAGGTTGCAGCACTTTCCGGGGGGACATTTGACCCTACGATTGGACCAGTGTCAAGGCTGTGGGACTTCCCAAAGAAGGTCAAACCCACCGACGAGCAGATACGAGCCAATCTACCGCTGGTTGACTACCGCGACATTGTCCTTGATGAGCAGGCACGCTCCGTGATGTTACGTCGCAGGGGGATGGTGCTCGACCTTGGTGCCATTGCCAAGGGTTATACGGCTGACCGGGTTGTGGAGGTGTTAAAGGCACACGGAATGGCAGGTGGTATTGCCGCCATTGCCGGGGATATCAAGACCTTTGGGGACAAGCCCGACGGTGCCGGTTGGCACATTGGAGTCAAGAGACCACGGGGTGAGGCAAATGGCAATACCAATGGGGAACAATACGGTCTTGCCGGGGTGTTGACGCTCAGAGGGGAGGCCGTATCGACCTCGGGTGATTATGAGCGCTTCTTCATGGACAATGGCGTGCGTTATCATCACCTGTTGGAGCCTTCAACGGGATATCCAGCACGGGATTTTCAGAGTGTAACCGTAGTCAATCCCGAGGGTCGGCTTACCGACTCACTGTCAACGGCCATCTTTGTGATGGGCAGAGACAAGGGGATGGCCCTCGTGCACAAGCTCAACCTCAAGGTCTACGTAATCTACAGTGATGCCACAACATACACAAGCGGTAACCTCAAGGACTCGTTCGAATCCAAGACAACCAATTAGCCGCATTACCCAGTGGAGAGAAGTAAGGATACATGTGAAGTAAATTTACTTTTTTTTAGTGCTTGACACATCCGCCTTTGGTGGTTTAATCTATCATGAGGATGGCTTATAACTTTGATTTATTGCTGGCTGACTCTGCCAGGGTGCATGGTCATTTGTGTGCCGGTCAGGTGCTTGGCGTGAGGATGTCCATACTGGGACTTACGATGATTGGCATAGATGACCCAAAGGGTAGGGACAGAAAGAACCTGCTAGTTTATGTGGAGATCGACAGGTGTGCCACTGACGCAATCACGTCGGTAACTGGATGTACTCTGGGACACCGGACGCTAAAGTACGTTGATTACGGCAAGATGGCGGCCACGTTTTTAAACATCAGGACAAACTGTGCCGTCAGGGTGTTGGCCCTTGAGGAGGCCAGGGATATCGCAAAGAGCCGCTTCCCCCACATCGAGGACCAGATGCAGGCCCAGTGCGAGGCCTACAAGGTCATGGCAGATGAGGAGTTATTTCGCTGCATGGAGGTATCTCTCAACGTCAGAGCCGAAGATATGCCCGGCAAACCCCTCAGACGAGTTGTATGCAGCCGTTGTGCCGAACACGTCTCCGATGCCAGGGAGAGCGTCGTTGACGACAAGGTTCTGTGCAGGGCCTGTCAGACAGGCGCATACTATACATTGCGCTAGGCTAAGTACATGGACATAAATATATTCTTGCTGTAAAAAATCCTGTGATGATTATGTATTGCACGGTTTAAAAAAAAGAAGAAAGGGGCGGCTCCGCTCGCACAGCGACGTTACCGCGCCCCCTTCAGAACC